>JALWCD010000191.1:19402-22576 GCA_027036915.1 Thermodesulfatator sp.
AGTTAAATCCTTGGGTGAAGCTTTCCAGGCCATAAAAGAGGATTTGAAGGAGATATGGAAGGACTCGCAGTAACTCTTAAAGCTCCGGTAGCTTCTTTCAGAAGGCCGCTTGACTTAAACTTCCAGCGCACACTTCTTTTGCCCCCTCCCACTACCTGTCTTGGTATAGCTGGGGCCGCCTTAGGACTTTCTGATAGAGAGCTCTGGGCTCCCCCAAGCCCTTTAAGAAGTTTGAAAGTAGCTGTTTTAATGGAACCTTCCTATGTTACTAGTCGCGATCCAGCTGTTAGCAAGGATTTATGGAAAATTATGAAAATTAAAAAAAATAAAAAGATTACTATTGAAAGATCCCCTTACTTCCGGGAGCTTCTATTTTTCGTGCGCTACACCCTTCTTTTTACCGCAAGCGAAAATCTTCTTTCTCAACTGGAAGGAGCCTTCTTAGACCCTGTTTATCCTTTATCCTTGGGGCGGGAGGATGAACTGGCTCTGGTAGAAAAGGTAAGAAGAGCCACTTTTACAAGGGGAATTCCTATTTTTAGGGGAACAATTGTTCCCGGAGATTTTCGGGAAATGAAGGTTCGGGTACGACTTTCACCGGGAATAAGAATAGAGCCTCCAAGCGTAGAAAAATTGCCTACCGAATTTAAGCTGGATAAAGGCGGGATAAGGCAGCCTCTTAAGCCAAAAGTCTTTACTTTTATTCCTTGGGAGACCCGAATGGAAATTCCCGATATTGAAGCCTACGCCTTTGAAGACCGCAACTTTACATGGCTGAACTCTTAGCCAAACCAGACCTTTCCTTAAAAGATCACCTTCACGAAGTGGCCTCCCTGGCTAGTCGGTTAGCAAATCGCTTGAAGTTTCCCAAAGACCTCAAAAAGAGGTGCATCCTGGCGGCACTTTTTCATGATTTAGGAAAGGCCACCCTCGGGTTTCAAGAATATATGCATCTTATTGTCCAGGGTAAAGAAACCGAAGCCCGCAGACGGAAATCCAGGGTTTTCCCTCATGCCCTTGCTTCACTACCCTTTGTATTAGTGGCCGAAAAGAAACTATTAGGGGAACCTCTGCTTGCTACCGGAGCGGTACTGAGCCACCATTCTCCGCTTTCCGGAGATCTTTACCGTACCTGGGAGGGGAAACCTGACTATGCCGAAGAGATAGAAGAAATACTTTCCTGGCTAACACAACAGCTTGCGAATTTATTTCCTGATTCTTCGGCTTTAAGAAAAGATCTTAAGGTTGCTCTTGAATTCAAACCTCTTAGCCTCCTTGAGTGCAAGAAAGAAGAAAAAAACCGTCGTGTCAGCTTGCGTGGCATTTTGCAGGAGCTTCCCCGGGAAGATTTTGCGAAAGTAAAGGCGGTTCTCTGTCTTGCGGATTGGATGGCCTCAGCCGGAAGACGCAGTCCGAAAGAACTGTTTTTAGAGAATCCGCGGGCTGAAGTGGAAAATTATCTTAAGGCTTTCAAGTACACGCCAAGAAAATTTCAGCAGAAGGCCGGGAGGCATTCCGGAAAAAGTCTGGCCTTGAGAGCCCCCACCGGCTCGGGTAAAACCGAGGCCCTGCTTTTATGGGCAGGAAAGGCCGAACGCATAATATATTTTCTTCCTACCCAGGCCACCGCAAACGCCATGTACGAACGGCTAAAAGGGATATTCGGAGCCGAAAAAGTGGGACTTGCCCATGGGCATGCTTCCTACATCCTTCATCAAGAAAATAAAACGGACTTTCTCTGGGAAAAGCTTTCCTCCTCGGTGTTCGCCAAACCGGTGACCGTAGCCACACTGGACCAATTTCTTATGGCCTGCCTCCACGGACGGCACTGGGAAGAGAAGCTCACTCTTGCCGCTTCGGCTAACCTTATTTTTGACGAAATCCATCTTTACGAACCCTACACTTTGGGACTCTTGAAAGAGGCTTTAAACAACTTTTCTTCAAAACAGCGGGCCTTTGCCAGCGCTACTTTTCCCAAAGTCCTAAGAAAAATATTCCCTACCGAGGTTTTCCTTGAAGCTGAAGAAGAACTTTTTCGCAGGAGGCGACATCGTTTGCGGCTGGAAGAGGTTTCTCTTACGGAAGCGATAGAGGAGATAGTCTATAGGGCTCACAGAGGGCAGAGAGTTCTTGTGATCTTTAATACCGTGCGGGAGGCTCAAAGCTTTTACCGGCTTGTGCGTGAATATTATCCGGAGAAAGTAAAACTCTTTCATTCCCGTTTTACCTTTGGAGATCGCATTTCCAAAGAAAAAGCAGTCAAAGAACTGGAAAAAACTGAAGGAAGCATCCTGGTAGCCACTCAAGTAGTAGAGGTAAGTCTTGATATATCTTACGATGTTCTATTTTCGGAACTTTCTCCGCTCGATGCCCTAGTTCAACGGCTGGGAAGGGTTAATCGAAGAGGCGAAAGCCCTCCTGCGGAAACGATAATTTTTACCGTGGTCAGTGTAGGCAGCCGGCGCGTATACTCTCCTGCAATACTTAACAAGAGCGTGACTTTCCTTAAAAATTTGCCAGAAGTCCCGGAAGAAAGGGATTGGGTAGAGGCGGTGGATAATCTTTATGAAGAAGTGGAGAAAACCGAAGACTTCCGTTCCGAATTTGAGGAGGGACGAAGAACTTTAAAAGAAGTTCAAAAGATCTTAGGTTGCTATACCATTGATCTTACAGATGAGGAGATGCGTGAAAGATTTGCCACCCGCCGAGGAACGCCCTCTGTGGAGGTCCTCCCGGAAAAGTTCTATTCCCGGGCCGTAGAATTTAAAGAAAAGGGTGAGGGGTGGAGACTGGTAGAGCTTCTGGTTCCGGTTCCTATCTGGTGGTTTTATGCTTATAAAGACCGATTTTTCCTGCGGGATCCGGAGCTTGGAGTAATCGTGACCCAGCTTCCTTATAGTAGCGAATTAGGACTTTCCGAGCCCGAAGATCAGCCTTTAAAAGGCTATGTACTCTAAAATGCCCGATTCCCGCATCAACGGAACCATCTTTTATGCCTATCAGGTTTGTCCGCGGGAGGCCTGGTTCTACCATCACCGGTTAAATCCCGATCAGGAACATCCCCTTCTTGACCTGGGGCGTCTGGTGCACGAAACCTCTTACCGCCGGGCCAGAAAAGAAATCTTCGTGGACCGCCTTCTTAAAATAGATCTTTTACACGGGAACCTGGTTGCG
>JALWCD010000192.1 GCA_027036915.1 Thermodesulfatator sp.
GAAAAGAGCCGTAAGCTCAAAGGTCTCCTTCTCTCCCCTTTCCGGACGGGCGAAGAAAAGAAAATTGTTCACCAGACGATTTAGCCGTTCGCTCTCCCGGGAAATGACCTTAAGGATGGGAGCCAGATCACCGACCGCTCCCAGGTTTTCCTTCAGAAACTCTATCCCCCCGCTGATGGTGGCCAGGGGATTCTTGATCTCGTGAATGAGGCCGGCGGCCATGCTCCCCAGATAGGCCAGCCTCTGAGCCTCCTGAAGTCGCTCCTCCTTCCTTTTGGCCTCGGTAATATCCTGGAACAGAAAACCCCAGCCCAGGGTCCTTTTTCCTTTTCTCAGGGGGAAAAGGGAATAGCCCAGAATCTTCTCGCCCCGAGAAAGTTCTCCCCGGGTGACAGAGGGAGGGATCTCGTGAGAAAGTATGCGGGCCAGGGATTCGCCCCGTTTAAGGGAGCCCAGGATCTCTTCGGCCCGGGGATTCCAGGAAAGGACCCTCAAATTCCGATCCAGGAAGATGAGACCGGCCGAAAGGGAGGAGAGCAGGTAGCGCTGGATGTCCTCCTGTCGGGCCAGTTCGGAACGAAGCTCGGAGAGCTTGAGGGCCAGGAAACCGGTAAGACCGAGGGCCCCGAGATAGACGAAAAAGTAAAGCCAGTCCCGAAAAGAGAGTTTTCCTTCCCGCAGAAAAACCAGAAAGTAGACCAGAAGGGCCACGGCCATCAGGGTCACCCCGTCGGCCCGGCTACGGTGGCCCGAGAAGGCCGTCTCAAGCGGCGGGAGAAAAATCAGAAAGATAAGAGGGCTTTCCTGACGACCGGTAAGGGAAAGGATCACGAAGATCAGAAGGAAATCCAGGATTTTCCCCGACCAGAAGAGGAAATGTTCCCTCAAATAACGAGGCCCCAGGAAGACCAGAATGGCATACAGGAAAAGATAGAAGGCCAGGAGCCCGAGGGCCCAGAAGCGCTGGAAATCCCAGAGAAAGAGGGAAACCACCAGAGAAAGCAAAATTCTTATCCCGAAAGAAGCGGCCGACATGCTTAACCCAGCCGGTATTTCTGCAAGCGGTACCTCAAGGATCGGGGGGAGAGACCGAGAAGCCTGGCGGCTTCCTCCCTGCGCCCTCCGGTTCGAGCCAGGGCCTCCTTCAGGAGTCGTTTCTCAATCTCTGCCAGAAATTGCTCCAGATCCAGCCCTTCCGGGGGAAGTTCCACCGGTATGTCCCGACCGGTCCGAGCGCCTTCGGCCCGGAAACTCAGGGTCTCGGGCAGGATGAGGGGGCCGGATTCCAGCGCCACCGAACGTTCGATGATGTTCTCAAGCTCCCGGACGTTGCCCGGAAAATCGTATTCCATGAGGGCCCGGAGGGCGTATTCGGAGATCCCGAGGCCCGCCTTGCCCATCCTTTGGGAATATTTCTTAAGGAAATGCTCTACCAGAAGGGGAATATCCTCCCGCCTTTCCCGGAGAGGCGGCAGGTGGACGGAAAGGACGTTTAACCGGAAATAGAGATCCTGCCGGAAGCGCCCGGCCTGGACCTCGGCCTCAAGATCCTTGTTGGTGGCCGAGATGATACGCACATCCACCTGGACCTCTCTGGGGCTCCCCAGAGGAGTAAAACTCTTGTACTCCACCACCCGCAGGAGTTTAACCTGAAGCTCAGGCGGAAGGTCTCCGATCTCGTCCAGAAAGATGGTTCCGCCGTGGGCCTGAGCGAAAAGGCCGGGTTTGTCGTGTTTGGCTCCGGTAAAGGCCCCGGCCTTGTAGCCGAAAAGTTCGGATTCCAGAAGGGTGGCCGGGATGCCTCCGCAATTCACCACCACGAAAGGCTTTTCCCGCCTGGGGGAGAGCTGGTGAATGGCCCGGGCCACCAGCTCTTTGCCCGTTCCGGACTCACCCGTAATGAGGACGTTGCTTTCGGCCCGGGCGATTTTGGGCAAGAGGGCAAAGAGGCGTCGCATGGCCGGACTCCGGCCCACGATCCCCATGAATTCCTCGGGAGGAGCCTCCCGGGGGGAGGGCCTTTTCAGGGCCTCTTTCAGTTTCTGTCGAAGATCCTCCAGGCGGAAGGGCTTGGGAAGATAATCGTAGGCCCCCTCCCGCTTGGCCTTAACCGCCGAATCCAGAGAGGCGTAAGCCGTGATCACGATCACCGGGGTCTCATCTCCCC
>JALWCD010000193.1 GCA_027036915.1 Thermodesulfatator sp.
GAGACGCAGGACTCCGGACTCTCGACCATAAACCTTGACTTCCCGCAGGCCGGTGAAGGTTTCGGTCAGGCGGTGGGTAAGTTCGCCGATGGTTTTCTGGGCCCGCCGGCGATGGCGGCGTACCCTGGCCGCCAGTCGCTGGCCTCCGTACGCGATGGCCGGGACAACCAGCAGGGAGACCAGGGTGAGTTTGAGACTTCTGGAAAGAGCCACCGCCAGCAGAATCAGGACGTTGAAGCCCTCCAGCAAAAACACCTGAAAGACGTTGCTCAGGATGGGTTCGAGGACCAGGGTGTCGTTCAGGACGCGCGATAGATTGCGCCCGGCCCCTTCTCGTTCGAAGTGTCCCAGAGGGAGATGAATGAGTTTTCGGTAGAGTTCCACCCGGAGATCGTTTATCATGCGGAGAGCCGCCACGCGCATGAAATAAGCCTGAAGGAGGGAGGCCCCCCCCCGAAGACTAAAAAACAGAATCACCCCCAGAGGGAGTAATTTCAGATAAAAATAATTTCGGGCGATGAAGACCTCGTCCATCACGGGTTTGACCAGCCAGGCGATCCCCCCGGAGGTAAGCGAGGCCAGGAAAGAGAATAACAGGGCCAGGGCTACATAATGCCAGTAGGGTTTGAGGAAACGGAAAACCCTGAAGATGAAAAAGGAGTGGGAAGAAGCCACTTCAGTCTTCCTTTAGCTCCTCGAAGGTCTTGCCGGCTCGGATGGCGGCCACGATTTTCCTTATCCGGGCCAGGCGTTCAGCGGTGGAGGGATGGGTGGAAAGGATGGAGGGCGGCCCGGAGGGAAGGACCGCGGCCAGATGCACCCAGACCCGGGCGGCCCGCTCCAGATCGTATCCCGCACGATGGATATACCATAGACCGTAAAAATCGGCTTCTCTTTCCTGGTCCCGGGAGAACTTGAGAAGGGCGAAGTTGGTTCCCAGCCGATAGATGTCGACCGCGGTTTCGCCTCCCAGAGCGTAAATTCCGATTCCTAAAAGATCCCGAAGACTAAGGAGAGCCATCTGCTTCTGGATATGTCCCCTTTTGAGGTGGGCCAGCTCATGGCCTACCACGGCCGCCAGTTCGTGGTCGTCCGGAAGTACCCGGCAGAGGGCCGTGGTCACATACAAGCGGTTTTCCGGCGTAACCCAGGCGTTCGGCTCTGTAGAGTCCACGATCCGAAAGTCCACCGGTTCGGTGTTGACCACCGGAGGGCTGATACGTAGATATCGGCCATCTGCCAGGTGGAGCTCTACAGGCCGATGGAGTTTCAGGCGGCGGGTTACTATTCGACGAATGACCATGCCGGCGGAAAGCCCCTGACTGGCGATTTCCGGATGGACGAAGGTTACGAGATAGCCCTTCTCCGGCAGATCCCGACCGAAGATCCGGGAAAGAGCCCGGTCCACTTCCGCAGGGGTTCGGGAGAGGTCCATAATTTTGACCAGGAACCAGGGGTGTGAATCCCGGGTTTCGGTGTAAGGAAGAATGCGTACCAGGAGGGTGCCGACCCGCCTTTCGCAGGTCAGGTATTCCTGAAGTTTTACGAACCAGATCTCCTCTCGGGCCCGGGAGACCTCCTGCCGGGCCACCGGGGGCCCGGTTTCAACCGTGCAGGCGAAAAGGAAAAGAACGAGTAGCCCCGCAGCCAGGCGATTTCTCAATAGTATTCACCCCTCAGGGCCATTTCCTTGAGCCTGGCCACCCGATCCGCGATGGGCGGATGCGTGGAAAAAAGACGCATGAGGGTCTCGCCGGAAAGGGGATTCACGATGAACATCTGGGCCTGGGCGGGATTGACCTGCATGGGGAGCTGACGGTTCCAGGCCTCAAGTTTTTCAAGGGCCCGGGCCAGAGAGAGCGGACAGCGACAGATGCGGGCCCCGGTGGCGTCGGCTAAATACTCGCGGCTTCGGCTTATGGCAAGCTGGATGAGGGAGGCCGCGATGGGGGCGAGGATAATGGCCAGCAGGGCAAAGACCAGAGCCAGGGGATTGCCTCCCCGATCCTCCTCGTCGTCTCCGCCCAGACCGCCCCAGAAAAGGGCCCACTGGCCCATGTAGGCGAGATAGGAGATGGCTCCGGCGATGACGGCCGCAATGGAAGAGATGAGGATGTCGCGGTTTTTGATGTGGGCCAGCTCATGGGCCAGCACCCCTTCGAGCTCGTCCCGGGTAAGGAGACGCCGGATGCCGGCGGTGACCGCCACCGCGGCGTTCCTGGGGTTGCGCCCGGTGGCAAAGGCGTTCGGGGTCTCGGTGGGGATCAGGTAGACCCGGGGTTTGGGAAGGCCGGCTCTGCGGGCCAGATCCGCCACCATAGCGTGAAGCTCGGGATCCTCATGTTCGGCTACCGGCTGCGCCCCGCTCATGGCCAGTGCCAGCTTGTCCGAAAACCAGTAGGCGAAAAAGTTCATGAAAAGGGCCATGAAAAGAGCCACCATGGCCCCGGAACGTCCTCCGATGAGATCCCCCACTATTACAAAAAGCACCGTAAGGGCGGCAAGCAGAATAAAAGTTTTAAAAGTGTTGCTCAGCATAAAGGATCACCTCCCTGAACCGGGGTTATAGGGTTCGTGCAGGTTTCGAATATTAAATTATAAGGGAATTTCTGGCCTTTGCCAGTGCTTGACCGGAAAAAGATCGTAAGCCATAGTTTGATATGATGAAGACGGCCTACGGGCTTTCGGAACGGCACGAAAAGGTTCTCTCCCTGGTGACGGAGGAATACATCGAAACCGCGGCCCCGGTGGGCTCCCGCACGGTGGCCAAGCGTTTTCGGCCCCCGCTTTCCCCGGCCACCATCCGCAACGTCATGGCCGATCTCGAGGATCTCGGACTTCTCACCCAGCCTCACACCTCGGCCGGAAGGATCCCTACGGAGGAGGGCTTTCGCTATTACGTGGAACATCTCCTTGAACCCGAGCCTCTCCCGGAGGAGACGGCTGTTCTCATCGAAAGCCGGCTTTCGGGAGAGCTTCTGGAGAAGAACTGGGAGCTTCTTCTCAAGACCGTAAGCCATCTTCTTTCTGATCTTTCGGGTTTCCCGGTGATCGTGACCACGCCCAAGCTGGAGTTCGAGAAACTGATCAAACTGGATTTCGTGCCCCTTTCCGAGGGATTGATCCTGGCCGTGGCGGTCAGTGCTTCGGGGATGGTTATCCATCGGGCCTTCCAGGTGCCTGGGGATTTTCCGGTGAAGCAGATCGAGGCCCTGGCCGAGACCCTGAACCGTCGTCTCCCGGGACTCACCCTCCGCGAGCTTCGCGAGATCCTTTCCTCCGAGCTTGAACACGAAAGGGGGCTTCTTGAGGAGCTCCTGCGGGTCCTTTCCGAAGAGGGCGAGGAACCCCTGGTGGAGGGGCTGGGGCGGTTGCTTGATCTTCCGGAGTTTCAGGATCTGGAACGTCTGCGGGAGATCCTCAGGGCCTTTGAGGAAAAAAGTCTTCTCCTTCAGCTCATCGACCGCTGTCTTGAGGCCCGGACCCCTCAGGTCCTGATCGGGGATCCCGGCACCACCTGTCCCTTTCGCAAATGCGGGGCCATCGTGGCCTCCTATACCTACCGGGAAGTCCCGGTGGGCGGGGTGGCCATCGTGGGGCCCATGCGCATGGCCTATGCCCGTCTCATTCCTCTGGTGGACTTTGCCGCCAGGGAGCTTTCCCGGAGACTGGACAAGCTTTCCTCCTGAACTTAACTTTCCTCTAGCCGAAGATCACTTAAGACGAGGTTGAGTCATGGTTCCCGTGGGCGAAAAGAAGGAGCAGGAGGAGAAGGTCGAAAAATCCGGTGAGACCAGGCGGGCGGAGGATTCCGCGGAGGAGGCGTCCGAAAAGATTGAGGTAAGCCGCGAGGAATGGGAGAAACTTCAGGAAGAGCGCAAGCTCTGGCAGGAGCGGGCCCTGCGCTACGCCGCGGAGGTGGAGAATCTCAAAAAGGCCTTCAAACGTGAGAAGGAGGAATTCTATAAATACGCCCTGGAGCAGGTCTTTCGAGAGCTTCTTCCTTCGGTGGACAATCTGGAGCGGGCCCTTGAGGCCGCGGAAAAGTCTCAGGATGTAAAGGCCCTTCTGGAAGGCGTGGCCCTAACGCTGAAGGGTCTCATGTCGGCCATGGAGAAGTTCGGGCTTACCCAGTTCGAGGTGGCCCTGGGTGAGGCCTTCAATCCTCACCACCACGAGGCCCTCCATATAGAGGAAACCCTGGAGCATCCGGAGGGTTCGGTGGTGAGGGTTTATCAGAAGGGTTACAAGCTTCATGATCGGGTGATCCGGCCGGCGCTGGTGGCGGTGGCCAAGCGTCCGGCTACGGAGGAGAAGAAGAAAGAGGCGTCAGGCGAGGCGCCTCCGGTATAAATCAATTCAGGCAGGAGGTAGAGGAAGATGGCGGAGAAGGAGAAAGCGACCGGTCCTATTGTGGGTATTGATCTAGGGACCACCAACTCCTGTGCGGCCATCCTCAAGGGTGGTGAACCGGAGGTTATCCCCAATCGGGAGGGTACCCGGACCACGCCTTCGGTGGTGGCTTTTCAGGAGAGCGGTGAGATCCTGGTGGGTCTGCTGGCCAAACGGCAGGCCATTACCAACGCCGAAAACACCATTTTCGGTATCAAGCGTTTGATGGGGCGCAAGTACGATGATCCCGTGGTGCAGGAGTGGATGAAGAAGGTGCCCTACAAGGTGGTCAAGGCCCCCAACGGGGACGCTCACGTGGAGGTGCGGGGCAAGCGCTACAGTCCCCCGGAGATCTCGGCCATAGTGCTGCGGAAGATCAAGGAGGATCTTGAGGAGTATCTCGGCCAGCCGGTAAAGGACGTGGTGATCACTGTTCCGGCCTATTTCGACGACACCCAGCGCCAGGCCACCAAAGACGCCGGCCGTATCGCCGGTCTGAACGTTCTGCGGATCATAAACGAACCCACCGCGGCCTGCCTGGCCTACGGCCTGGACAAAAAGAAAGAGGGGACGGTGGCGGTCTTCGACCTCGGCGGTGGAACCTTCGATATCTCGATCCTTGAGATCGGAGAGGGAGTCTTCGAGGTCAAGGCCACCTCGGGGGATACCTTTCTGGGCGGCGAGGACTTCGATATGCGGATTGTGGACTACATCGCCGAGGAATTCAAGAAGGAACACGGAATCGATCTTCGGGAAGACCGGATGGCCCTTCAGCGTTTGAAAGAGGCCGCGGAGAAGGCTAAAATCGAGCTTTCCACCGTCACGGAAACCGAGATCAATCTCCCCTTCATCACCGCCGACGCCTCCGGTCCCAAACACTTAGTGATGAAGCTTACCCGGGCCAAGCTTGAGGCCCTGGTGGAGGATCTCATCGATCGGCTTGAGGAGCCCTGTCGGATCGCCATGAAGGACGCCGGGGTCACCCCGCAGGACATCGACGAGGTCATTCTGGTGGGCGGTATGACTCGGATGCCCCGGGTGCAGCAGAAGGTCAAGGAGATCTTCGGCAAGGAGCCGGTCAAGGGGGTGAATCCCGACGAGGTGGTGGCCATGGGGGCTGCCATCCAGGCCGGGGTGCTCAAGGGCGAGGTCAAGGACGTTCTCCTGCTCGATGTTACGCCGCTTTCCCTGGGGATCGAGACCCTGGGTGGGGTCTTCACGGTCCTCATTCCCCGGGGGACCACCATTCCCACCCGCAAGAGTCAGATCTTTACCACCGCCACGGACAACCAGACCTCGGTGACCATCCATGTGCTTCAGGGCGAGCGGCCCATGGCCGCGGACAACAAGAGCATCGCCCGGTTTGAGCTGGTGGGTATTCCTCCGGCCCCGCGCGGGGTGCCGCAGATCGAGGTGACCTTCGACATCGATGCCGACGGTATCCTGCATGTGACGGCCAAGGACCTCGGCACGGGCAAGGAACAGTCCATCGTGGTCAAACCCTCCTCCGGGCTTTCCGAGGAGGAGATTCAGCGGATTATCAAGGAGGCCGAGGCCCACGCCGAGGAGGATCGCCGGCGGCGGGAGCTGGTGGAGGCCCGCAACCAGGCCGACAGCCTCATCTACTCCACGGAGAAATCGCTTCGCGACCTGGGGGACAAGGTTCCCGAGGACCTGCGCAAGGAGGTGGAGGAGAAGATTTCCGAGTTGCGGAAGGCCATGGAGGGTACGGACGTGGAGGCCATTCGCCGGGCCACGGACGAGCTCACCCGGGTCTCCTACCGGCTGGCGGAGATGGTCTACAAGCAGACCGGAGCGCAGACCGGAAGCCAAACCTCCTCCGGGTCCCAGGAGACGGGCCAAGAGAAAAAGGGTGGTGACGACGTCATCGATGCGGACTTTGAGGAGATGAAATAAGTTTCTCAATCCCTCCGGGTGGTCAAGCGGTGGGCGAGGCGGGCGTAAGGGTCGTCCGAGGCCGTCTCGCTCACCGTTCCCAGTTTGGTTCGGATAGGCGGGTCTTCCGTTAAACTCCGGTCCTTCCAGAGGGGATAAATTATCCCTGCCAGACGGTGGAGTATTATGCCCTCCAGGGAAAGCAGGATGAGGGCCAGGCTCAGTCCCAGGACCCGGGCGGGGCTATCGAAATAACCTGTAGCGGCCAGCATGGCGGTGGAGGCCGCCGGGGGGTGCAGCACGTGGAAGAAGACCATGATGAGGGCTGAGAGGGCCATGGCCCCGCTGGCGAAGATGGTCTCCGTGAGATTGAATTGGGCAGCGTTCAGTTTTTCGGGAAAGAGCCAGAGGAGAAGGAGGTGGGCCGCAAGTCCGCAGAGGAGGGCGGAGAGGTGCCCCAGTATACAGTTGCGGGGCCAGGCCATGGCCCGGGCCGGGGAATAGAAAATGAGAAAGGCCGTGGGCCCAAGCACCGGGAAAATGAGGGGCCAGTTTAGGAAATAGGCCACGGCCCCCAGGGTGCTCAAACTCACGAAACTGGCCACGAGCACGTAAAGGGCGGTAATCCGGCGGGCTTCGCCCCGACTCACGAGATAAAAGAAACGCAGGCGGGAGAGCTTGGCCAGCTGCCAGAGTAAACCGGACATCTTTTCTGGACGAACCCCTGACGATTTGATATATCTTAACAAACCTTTTTGAGGGGACCAGGGACCTTGCTCAAGATTTTCAAAAAGCTCTCCCAGTATGCCACTCTACTTACCGGGGACTTCGAACGTATCTTTAAGGACTTCTCTCCCCCGCCCCTGCCTCAGATAGTGCTTCAGATCCTGGATCGCATCGCGCAGCCTGAGACCACGCCGGCGGATCTGGCCCCTCTGATCC
>JALWCD010000194.1 GCA_027036915.1 Thermodesulfatator sp.
GGGCCAGCACCAAGCTTATGGCCCCTAGCACCCCGGGAAGCACGGCTCCGGGATGCGAAAGCTCAAAGTAAAGCCCGGCAAGGCCGAGCATGAGGAGAAAATAAGCCACCTGAGGGTGAGCCAGGATACGAAGAATTCTGGTCTTTAAATCCTCCCGGAAGGCCATCACCGGAGCCCCCCGCGTGTGGAGGACCACCTCCCGCCCCTTTACCTTTACACGGTGTCCGTCAAGCTTTACGAGGAGCGTCGTAAGATCCGGGGTCAGGAGGTCCACGACCTTCTTCTTTAGGGCTTCCTCCGCGGTGAGGGTTTCGCTTTCCGTGACCGCCTTTTCGGCAAACCGGAGGTTTCTTCCTCTCAAGCGGGCAAGGCTTTTGGCCCAGGCCACCAGGTCGTTTTCGATCTTTTTCAGGGTCTTTTTATCGAGCTTTTCCCCGGTTAGGGTTACGGGATGGGCGGCTCCGAGATGGGTCCCCGGGGCCATGGCCGCGACATGGGCCGCAAGCACCAGGAAAGTTCCGGCTGAGGCCGCCCGGGCCCCGGCCGGGGAAACATAGACCACCACCGGAACCGAGGACCCCAGCATGGCCTTTACGATCTTCCGGGTGGACTCCACGAGACCCCCGGGGGTATCAATCTCCCAGATTACCGCCTGATAGCCCTTCTTCCGGGCCTCCTCAAGGCTCCGGATAAGGAAGGAGGCCGAGGCCGGGGTGATGGCGTCCTCAAGCTTCAGCCAGAGTACCGGGGAGGAGGCTCCGCGAACCGTTCCGGCCAGACTTAAAAGAAGCAAAAGGAGCAGTATCCCCGCGGTTTTCATCTCTCAAGCAGACTTTTAAAAAGTTTCAGGTCTTCCCAGGCCGCCCGTTTGGCCGCCGGATTCCGTAAAAGATAGGCCGGATGATAGGTGGGGACCACCGGGATCCCCTCAAGTTCATGCGCCCGGCCCCGGAGTCTGGAGAGCGGCTCGTCGGAAAGAAGAAGGCTTCTTGCCGCCACCGAGCCCAGGGCCAGTATGGCCCGGGGTTTAACCAGGCGGACCTGGCGCGCAAGGTAAGGGCGACAGGCCTCGATCTCCTCCCGTTCAGGGGTGCGGTTGCCCGGGGGCCGGCATTTGACCACGTTGGTGATGTAAAGTTCCTCCCGCTTAAGCCCTATGGCCGCAAGCATCTTATCCAGGAGTTTTCCCGCAGCCCCCACGAAGGGCCGCCCCTCAAGGTCCTCCTCTCGCCCCGGAGCCTCGCCCACGAGCATGACCTCTGCCGGGCACGGCCCCTCCCCGGTGACCGCCTGGGTGCGCGTGCGATGAAGAGCACAGCGCCGACAGCGCTTGACCTCCTTTTCAAGATCCTCAAGCGTTTCCGGAACCAGAGGGTCCAGATCCAGAAAATTCTTTATCTCCGGATAGGCCGGCACAACCTCCACCCCCAGGGCCTCCAGATACCCTAGATAGGAACGCAGGAGTCTAATAAAATCTAACATATTCCCATGCTCCCAGTTTAGCCCCGGCGGAAAGGGGCGTAAAGGGTATTGTAAGGAAGCCCCTTTTGGTGTAGGTAAGCCTAAACTCCAGGCAAGGAGGCTTTTATGGCGGAAAAGATCCAACTCAGACCCGATGGTAGCCTTTCCGTTCCGGACGAACCCATCATTCCCTACATTGAGGGGGACGGGATCGGGGTGGACATCACCCCGGTGATGCGCCGGGTGCTGGACGCTGCAGTGGAGAAGGCCTACGGAGGCCGCCGTCGCATTCACTGGAAGGAGATTCTCGCCGGGGAGAAGGCCAGGGAGGCCACCGGGTCCTATCTTCCGGAGGAGACCCTTCAGGCCATAAAGGAACACGTGGTGGCCATCAAGGGTCCGCTTACCACCCCGGTGGGGGGCGGCATCCGGAGCCTCAACGTGACCATTCGTCAGGTGCTTGATCTTTACGCCTGCGTGCGACCGGTGCGCTGGGTGCCCGGAACCCCGAGCCCGGTGAAACACCCGGAAAAGGTGGATATGGTGGTTTTTCGGGAGAACACCGAGGATGTCTACGCCGGGATCGAATGGGAGTCGGGCTCAAAGGAGGCCCGAAGGCTCATCGAGTTCATCCGCGAGGAGTTCGGAAAGGAGATCCGTCCGGACTCCGGGATCGGCATAAAACCCATAAGCCCTTTTGGGACCAAGCGTCTGGTGCGCAAGGCCATTCAGTATGCGCTCGCCCGCGGAAAACCGAGCGTCACCCTGGTGCACAAGGGAAACATCATGAAGTTTACCGAAGGGGCCTTCTGTAAGTGGGGCTATGAACTGGCGCGAGAGGAATTTCCGGAAAAGACCGTGCCCGAGGCCGAGGTTGCCGAGCGCTACCCGGATGGGGTCCCTCAGGGCGTGGTGGTGATCAAGGACCGCATTGCGGATGCCATGTTCCAGTGGGCCCTTTTAAGGCCCGAGGACTATAGCGTCCTTGCCATGCCCAATCTGAACGGGGACTACATGTCCGACGCCCTTGCGGCCCAGGTGGGGGGTCTCGGCATGGCCCCCGGGGGAAATATCGGTGACGGTTATGCGGTGTTTGAAGCCACGCACGGCTCGGCCCCCAAGTACGCCGGAAAGGATAAGGTCAACCCCAGCTCTCTCATCCTCTCCGGGATGATGATGCTTGAGTATCTGGGCTGGGAGGAGGCCGCACGCCTCATCTGGGAGGGGATCTCCCGCACGGTCCAGCAGAAGGTGGTAACCTACGATCTTGCCCGCCAGATTGAAGGGGCTAAAGAGGTCAAGTGTTCGGAGTTCGGCGAGGCCGTGATCGAGAATATCAGGAGCCTTTAAGGAGGGCGTGATGGCGGAGTATCGGCCGGAAGAAATAGAGCCCAGGTGGCAGAGGATCTGGGAGGAAAGGGGCGTTTTCCGGGTCTCCGAAGACCCGAAAAAGCCCAAATATTACGTGCTTGAGATGTTTCCCTATCCTTCCGGGCGCATTCACATGGGGCATGTGCGAAACTACACCATCGGGGATGTCATCGCCCGGTACAAGCGTATGCGGGGCTTTAATGTCCTTCATCCCATGGGCTGGGACGCCTTCGGACTTCCGGCCGAAAACGCCGCCCTCAAGCACGGAGTGCATCCCGCGGACTGGACCTATGACAACATCGACTACATGCGGCGGCAGCTCCGGCGCCTGGGCTTCAGCTACGACTGGAGCCGCGAGTTTGCCACCTGCGATCACGAGTACTATCGCCACGAGCAGCTCTTCTTCATCCAGATGCTTGAGCGGGGGCTCGCCTACCGGAAAAAGACCCTGGTGAACTGGTGTCCGAGCTGTCATACGGTGCTGGCCAACGAACAGGTGGAGGACGGGGCCTGCTGGCGCTGCGGAACGGAGGTCACCCAGAAGGAAATGGAGGGCTGGTTTTTCCGCATCACGGCCTACGCCGAGGAACTCCTTTCGGGTCTGGAGAGGCTCCGGGAGAAGTGGCCGGAAAAGGTCCTTGTCATGCAGCGCAACTGGATCGGAAGGAGCGAGGGCGCGGAGATAGAGTTTGAGGTGGAGGGTCTTTCCGAGAAGATAACCGTCTTTACCACCCGGCCGGACACCCTCTACGGGGTGACCTTTGTTTCGCTCTCCCCGGAGCATCCCCTGGCCGAGCGTCTGGCCGAACGGGCCGGTTTAAGCGAGGCCCTTTCCGAACTTAAGGAACGCGCCCGCCGCACCCGCCGGGAAATTGAAGAAGGCCTTGCGGAAAAGGAGGGTCTTTTCCTTAAGGCTTATGCCGTTCACCCCTTAACCGGCGAGCGGATCCCCATCTATGCCGCAAACTTCGTGCTTATGGAATACGGTACCGGGGCCGTGATGGCCGTTCCGGCCCACGACCAGAGGGACTTTGAGTTCGCCAGAAAGTACGGCCTTCCCATAAAGGTGGTGATTAAGCCCCCGGAGGGAGACCTCGATCCCGAAACCATGGAGGCCGCCTACGAGGAGCCCGGGATCATGGTTAATTCCGGGCCTTTCACCGGGATGGAAAGCGAGGCGGGGAAACGGGCGGTTATTGAACATCTTGAACGCGAGGGCCTGGGGCGTCGCAGGGTGACCTATCGTTTAAGGGACTGGGGGGTTAGTCGTCAGCGCTACTGGGGCTGTCCCATCCCGGTGGTCTACTGCGAACGCTGCGGGATGGTCCCCGAAAAACCGGAAAACCTTCCGGTAAAGCTTCCCCTTAATGCCCGGCTTGATGAGGCCGGGCGCTCCCCGCTTCCGAAACTTGAAAGCTTCGTCCGCACCACCTGTCCCCGCTGCGGGGGGCCGGCCCGGCGCGAGACCGACACCTTTGACACCTTCGTGGAGTCCTCCTGGTATTTCGCCCGCTTTGCCTGCCCGGAGGAAAGAGAGCCTCTCAATCGCAAGCGGGTCCACTACTGGCTTCCGGTGGATCAATACATCGGGGGAATCGAGCACGCCATCCTCCATCTTCTTTACGCCCGGTTTTTCACCCGGGTCCTTCGCGATCTGGGCTATCTTGACTTTGACGAGCCCTTTGAGCGCCTTCTCACCCAGGGGATGGTCATCAAGGAGACCTATCGCTGCCCGCGCCACGGCTGGATCTATCCCGAGGAGGTCTCCGCGGAGGGCACCTGCCTTAAGGAGGGCTGCGGCGAGAAGGTTGTGGTGGGCCGACCGGAGAAGATGTCCAAGAGCAAGTGCAATGTGGTGGACCCGGACGAGATGATCCGCCGCTACGGGGCGGACACCGTGCGGCTCTTCATGCTCTTTGCCGCCCCGCCGGAAAAGGACCTTGAGTGGAGCGACCGGGGCATCGAGGGGGCCCATCGTTTCCTGAAACGCCTCTACAACCTGGTAATGGACCGGGCCGAAAGGCTCCGGACGGTTTCCCCCTACTCCGGGGACGGAAAGGACCTTTCCCCCGAGCTTCGGGCCCTAAGACGCAAGACCCATCAAACCATCCGCAAGGTGACCCAGGACCTTGAGGAGCGTCTTCATTTCAACACCGCCATCGCCGCGGTGATGGAACTTTTGAATCTTGTGGAGGACACGCTAAAGAAGGTTCCGGAGGATGAGAGACTTAATTCCGTTTTAAAGGAAACTCTGCGGGCGGTGGTGCTGCTTCTTTCCCCCATGACCCCGCATCTCTGTGAGGAGCTCTGGCAGGCCCTCGGGGAGGAGGGGCTGGTGGCCGAGGCCGCCTGGCCGGTCTGGGATGAAGAGGCGGCCCGCGAGGAGGAGGTGACCATCGTGGTCCAGGTGAACGGAAAGGTGCGGGACAACCTTCGTCTTCCCGCCGGAGCCGACGAGGAAACGGTGAGGGAGGCGGCCCTCTCCTCTCCCAGGGTCAAACGCCATATTGAGGGGCGGACCATCCGCAAGGTAATCTTTGTCCCCGGGAGGCTCATTAACTTTGTGGTGGGCTAGGGCGGGGGTCTTTTTTTTATTTCTGGTTCTTCTGGGCTGCGGTTATCGTTTGCGCGGCCGGCCTCCGGGTTTTTCCCCGGCCTGGCGCACGATTTACGTGGAGATTTTTAGAAACCGGACCTCGGAGACCCGGGCCGGGGTATGGCTTTCGGAGGCCCTGCGCCGGCGTTTTGCCCGCAGCGGATTCGTAAAGCTGGTAGATTCTCCGGAAAAAGCCGATTTAGTCCTCTCCGGCGAGATCAAGCGTCTTACCATTGGGGGGATCTCCTACGATGTGTATACCGAAACCCTTCAGAGGAGAATCTCCGTGCGGGTGGCAGCACGGATGCGGGATGCCCACGGCCGAGTCATCTGGCAGAACGAAAACCTTTCCCGTTATGAGAATTATCCGGTGGAGGGCACGGCTTCCGGGCTTCTCGATCCGGGAAGGGAGACGGCGCTCAAAAAACTGGCTGAAGACCTGGCCGAGATCGTTTATCACCAGATAACAGCCTCTTTTTAAATTTTTAGCCCAAAATATTTTTTGTTCGTCCTTTTTTAAAGTTTTGAAAGGCTTGACACTATCGCTAGAGCCGTTATTTTGAACTTAAGAATTTGGAGAACTCCTTGTCTCAGGCCGGTGTTCCTTCCTGGAGTAATGGAAAGGAGGTGATGAGCATGCCGCACAAGGTGCAGTTTGTGAAGGATCTTTCGGAATTGCCGCTTTCGCCCGAGGAAAGAACCCGCATTGAGAAAGTGGCTGAAAGATTTCCCTTTTTTTGCACTTCTTATTACTTGAGACTCATTAACTTCAATGATCCGGAGGACCCTCTCCGTCGGGTGGTGGTTCCGGACGAGGGGGAGCTTGAGTCCTGGGGGCGGATAGATCCCTCAAACGAGGCCAATTACACCGTAATGGAGGGGGTGCAGCACAAATACGACTCCACAGTGCTGGTTCTGGCTTCGGATCGGTGTGCCGGGCTCTGTCGGTATTGTTTTCGCAAGCGTCTCTTCCTTCAGACGCCCGAAAAACGCGAGGAACGCCTGAAGGATATTTCGGCTCTTGTGCGCTATCTCGAAAGGCATCCCGAGGTCACCAATGTGATCTTTTCCGGGGGCGACGCCCTCATGCTTTCCACCCCGCGCCTTACGGAGCTGATCGAGGCCGTGCGCCGGGTGCCTCATGTGCGTTTCATTCGCCTGGGAAGCCGCATCCTTTCCTACTGGCCGGAGAGGATTCTGAACGATCCGGAGCTTCTCGAACTCTTAAAGACCTACAGTCGGCCGGGGAAACGCATCTACCTTGTGACCCATTTCGATCATCCCCGGGAGATCACCCCGGAGGCGGAGAGGGCCTGCGAGCTGCTTCTGCGGGCCGGAGTCCAGCTCTTAAACCAGTGTCCGCTTATCGCCGGGGTGAACGACGATCCGGAGGTGCTGGCCGAACTTTTCCGCAGGCTCGCTTCCCTGGGGGTGTCTCCCTACTATGTCTTTCAGTGCCGACCCACGGTGGGGAACAAACCCTACGCCGTGCCCATCGAGAGGGGCTACCGGATCTTTGAGACCGCCCGCGGGAGGGTCTCCGGAGTGGCCAAACGGGTGCGTTTCGTGATGTCGCACGCCATGGGGAAACTTGAGATCGCGGCCCTCACCGCCGAACACGTGATCTTTAAATTTCACCGTGCGGCCCGCAATCAGGATACCGGAAAGGTCCTGGTCTACCGGCGGAATCCGGAGGCCTACTGGCTTGACGATTACCGGGAACTCGTGGAGGAGGCCCCGCTCTTAGAGCAGCCCTTAACTTAGGTAGCGGAACCCCTCCAGGGT
>JALWCD010000195.1 GCA_027036915.1 Thermodesulfatator sp.
GCTAAACGCCGTACGCTCGGTCTCAAGCTGCGGGGCCGAGTCCCGGAAATCGAGGACCACTTGATCCCCTCTCTTTTCCAGGTGAAGACGGATGGGGACCGGTTCCGGATGTTGACCGTCGTCGTCCAGATAGTCCTCGAAAAAATAACGTCCGTCCGGGATCTCCCGAATGATCTCCCGCATGTATCTCTCGGAATAGGCCTGGAGTTCCGCCCCCCGGGACTCAAGCTCCGGAAGCCCGTAGCGTTCCACCAGTTCCCGAAGACGTCGCTCACCCCTCTCAAGGGCCGCCAGCTGGGCCCGAAGGTCACCCTCCCGTTCCTCCCGTCCCCTGACCCGGGAGAGGAAATTCTCCCAGAAGTCCTCCTGGAAACGCCCTTCCACGAAGAGTCTGGTAGGAGGGATGAGGACTCCCTCCTCCTCGATATGGCGGGTAAGACTCATGGAGCCGGGATGTTTCCCGCCCACGTCTGCATGATGGGCCCTGGCCGCCAGGAAAAAGACCGGTCGGTCTCCTATGAAGACGGGTTTGATGAGGGTGATGTCCGGAAGATGGGTTCCCCCACGGTAAGGATCGTTGGTGATGATAACATCTCCGGGCCGGGGCTCGAAGAGTTTCAGGACCCCGGCCACCGTGTCCGGCAAAGCTCCCAGGTGGACGGGAATGTGCGCCGCCTGGGCCAGGAGGCGTCCCCGATGGTCGAAAATGGCGCAGGAGAAATCCTGCCTCTCCTTGATGTTGGGGGAGAAGGCCGAACGCCTGAGCACCACCCCCATCTCCTCGGCCACCGAGGAGAAAAGGGCGTAGAAGACCGCGATTTCCGTAGCCGAAAAATCCCGCATAGGCTAAAATCAGATCGTGCTCACAAGATACCTTCTCCGGGAGATCCTTTCAAATTTCCTGGCGGTGGTCCTGGTGACCCTGCTGCTCCTCTTTCTCACCCGCATGGCGGACTTCGGTCCGGAGATCTTTGCCCGGGGAGGAGGGCTCGAGGACCTGGTCCGTTTTTCGGGAAATCTGGCCGTTTTCCTGCTGCCCTTCGCCCTGCCGCTGGCGGCCCTGGTGGGAGTGCTTCTGGCCTTCATGCGCCTGGCGCACGATCAGGAACTCCTGGCGCTTTCCGCCCTGGGGTTCTCGCCGGCCAGACTTTACCGGCCGGTGTTCTATTTCGCCCTGGGGATCTTCGCCCTTACGCTGGCCCTCAACCTGGGCCTCCTTCCTCGGGCCAAGAAAGGCATGCGGGACCTCCTCTACACCCTGGCCACCCGGCGGCTCGAACGGGGACTCCCGGAAAAGACCCCCGTGGACTGGTTCCCGGGGCTCATCTTCTACGCCGAGAAAGTAAAGAGGGGTTTTTATCTCAAACACCTTTACCTTTTCGATGAAACTCATACCGGCAAGAAAGGCCTTATTTACGCCCGGAAAGGACGGCTCCTTCTGCGAGAAGGGGAGTTGGAACTGGTTCTCCAGGAAGGCGAAGGGCACTTCCTCTCCCGGGATCTCCGCGAGGTGGAGAATTTCTATTTCGGGGAGTATCGCTACCGGATACCCCTCCACCTTCCGGAAACACGGGAACTCAAGCGGGGAGAGATGGGTCTTTCCGAACTGTGGGCCCGCGCTCACCGGGGGGATCTTCCGCCGCGCAAGCGCCGCAAGTATCTCACGGAATTCTACCAGCGATTCTTTTATCCGCTGGCGGCTCTGGTGTTGCCCTTTCTGGGGCTGCCTCTCGGGGCCAGACTCAAGGCCTCCGGCCGGGGGCTGGCCCTCACCGCCGGCCTGATCCTCTATCTCCTTTATTATCTGTGTTTTTCGCTGGCCACCACCCTGGCCGAAAACGGCTATCTTCCTCCGCCTCTCGCCCTGAGCCTTCCTCCGGCCGGAATGGCCCTGGTGGCCGTTCTCCTGGCCCGCGATCTTGAAAAAAGAGAGGCCCTATGAAGCTCTACCAGCGCTATCTCCTCTCACCGCTTAAGCTTCTTCTGCCGTTGATGGTAACGGCCCTTTCCGGAATCTATCTTCTGGTGGAATTTTTCGAACGCCTGGAGGACGTGCTTTCAGCCAGGGCCCCGGTGGGTCTCTTTCTGCTTTATCTCCTCTACCGGATCCCGGAAATCCTGGTCCAGGTCTGGCCTCCGGCCCTGGCCCTGGCGGCCCTGAGCAGTCTGGCCCTGGTGGCCCGGGGGCATGAGCTTCTGGCCCTGCGAACCCTGGGGTTTTCTCCGGGAAAGATCCTCAGGCCTTATCTGGCCGCGGGTCTTCTCCTTTCCCTGGGCGTCTCCGGATTCCTGGCGTTGACCCTTCCCGGGGCCTCTTACCAGGCTCTTTCCCTCTGGGAGATCCGGATCAAAGGGCATCGCCCCCAGACCGTGCTGGCCTCCGGTCGTCTCTTCTTCGTGGGGCCGAATTTTCTGCTTCTGGCCACCCCGCTTGAGCCCCGGGGGGAGTATCTGGCGGATTTCTTCTACGTGGAAAGGAAGGCCTCCGGGCCCACGGCCTATCTCTACGCCCGGAGGGCCCGGTATCTCGAAGGCCGGAAGTGGAGGCTTGAGGAGGGTCTTGTGGCCCGGAAGGCTCACGAATTTCTGCCCCGGGCCTTCGGCCGCGAGGCCTTCGAAATCGCCTTCTCCCCGGAGGTCCTCCTCTCGGTGAAACAGCCCCTCAAAACCCTGTCCCTAGAAGATCTCTGGCGTAGATATCGTTTCCTCAGGGCTTCGGAGCTTCCAGCCTCCGAGCCTCTCTCCGAGATCCTTTTCCGTCTGCTATATCCCCTGGTGGGACTCCTCACCATGGCCCCGGCCCTGGCCCTCTTCCTCTCCTTCCGGGGCAAACGGGCCCTGGCCAAGGGCCTTTCGGCCGGCATCCTGGCCGTGGTGCTGACCTACGCCTGGTTCATCCTGGTGAAGATCCTTTCGGCCGGAGGACGGGTGGAACCCTGGCTGGCCTTTCCCCTGGGCTTGGCCCTGCCGACCCTTTTTGCTATCCTGGTTGCCAGGCGCTACGCCTACTGAAAGCCTTAAGGGGGTGGATGCATGCGCGTTCTGGTGAAGATCCTGATCGTTCTGGGAATTCTGCTGGTTCTCGGGGGGCTCGCAGCGGGTCTCCTCCTGCGCTTTTATCTCAAACCCGAAAGGGTCCGGACGCTGGTGGTGAATCGGGCCGAGGAGACCCTGGGTCGAAAGGTCGTTCTCAAAGAGGTAAAAATAGGACTTTTCAAGGGGATCTATCTGAAAGATCTTGCGGTCAAGGAGGCCGATGGCCGAACGGATTTCCTGCGGATAAAGGCTCTGCGGGTGCGCCTGGCCCTCTGGCCCCTTCTCCGGCGGGAGCTGGTTTTCACCCGGGCCGAGATCCTTAGCCCTTATCTCCACCTGGTGCGGAATCGAGACGGGACCTTCAACTGGGAGACCCTAAAAGTCCTTTCTCCCGCCCCCGAAGCCCGGAAGCCAGAAAAAGCCCTCCGGGAGAAAAGCCCCCGGGAAGGGGTGTTTCCCCTTCTGGTGGTGATTCCTCGTTTCGAGATTCGGGAAGGGCGTCTGGTCCTGAGGGACGAAACCGGAGCGCTCCCGGACCTGGAGGTGCCCTTCGAGCTTGAGGCCTCCCTCCGACCCGAATGGTTTGAGGCCCGGCTTGACTTTCGTCTCCTGAACGAACCCTACCGCCTCACGGCCCGGGTGGAAAACTATCTCTCCGCACCGGAGGCCCGTCTGAGTTTGAGCGGAAAGCGCCTTGATCTCAACCGCTTTCTCTCCTCCACCCCGGACCGCAGACCCACCCCCCGGGCCGAAAAACCGACGAAAGCCCTCTCCGGGACCGGGGAAATCTCCCTCCCGCCTCTGCCCTTTCGAAAACTTTCGGCGGAACTGGCCCTTGAAGAGATACTGTACCGCAAGCTCGCCCTCTCGGAGGCGAAGATCCGGGCCGTGCTGGACCGGGGGCGTCTGGTTTCTGACATCGAGTGCCGGGTGGCCGGCGGTCAGGTGCGCTCCCGTATCAAGGCCGATCTTTACGTCAAAGATCCGACCTGCAAGGTCAAAATGACCGCAGAAAGGCTTGAGGTGGCCGAAATCATTTCTGGGGTCTATCCCGATCTTCCGGGAAGGATAAGAGGCCTCCTGAGCTATGATGGAAACTTCACCGCCCGGGGGTTTTCCCTGGAAAAGATCCTGGATTCCCTCTCCGGAACCGGGATTTTCGAAGTAAAACCTCTCGAGATGGCGGACATACCGGTAACGCAAAAGCTCTCCCGGCTACTAAGCCTTGAGGAGCTGCGGACCCTGCTTTTCGACTATGCCCGGGGCAGTTTCCGGGTGAACCGCCGCAGGTGTCTTCTGAAAGCCGAACTTGCGGGAAGAATGCTTTCGGCCAGAGTGGATTCCGGCACGTTCTTCTTCGACGGCCGTCTGGATCTGCCCGTAGATCTGACTTTTTCTCCGGATCTGTCCAAAAAATTGACGACCCGTCTCCCCCTGGCGGCGGCTCTCAAGAACGAGAAGGGTCAGGTGGAGCTCACCGTGCATCTAAAGGGCCCCTATCGAAAACCCGGGGTGACTCTTCGCTCCCGACCGGTGGAAAGACGTCTCAAAGAAAAACTAAAAGAGATTCTGCCCGAGCCTCTCCGGGGATTCCCCTTCGGGCGGTAGGCAATTTTTGCCTACCCTCGAGGGGAAAAACTTTCCTAAGACCTTTAAAGAATAACCCTCCCCCTGGCCTCTGCCATTCAATAAACCCCTCCCGCAACTGGCACACCCCTTGCATAAATTTTCGGTGAGATGAAGGCGCTCAAGGTCAATCCCCAACTGGGCTGGCTTGAAGGGCTGGAGGCCGGAAGGCTTCTTGAAAGGCGTCTGGCCGTAACCACCAACAATCTGGCCAACGTGGACACTCCGGGTTTCAAGAGGGACGGCCTCTCCTTCCGGGAGTATCTCATGCCGAAGATTGGTCCTCTCTACCGGCGGATCTTCAAGGAAATCCATCAATATACGGTTCATGAACAGGGAGAACTTGAGCCCACGGGCAACCCCCTGGATGTGGCCATTGTGGGGGAGGGTTTCTTCAAAGTGCAGACTCCGGAGGGGGTGGCCTACACCCGGGCCGGGAACTTCATCCTGGACCGGGAGGGGCGGCTGGTCACCCCCCAGGGCTATCCGGTGCTGGCGGACGGGGCCCCGGTGATCCTGGACCCGGGGCTTGCCCGGGGAGGACTTATCACCCTGCCGGTAGAAAAGATCCAGATCCACGACGACGGGACCATCTCCGTGGACGGGACCACGGTGGCCCGGCTGGACATCGTGACTTTTGACGATCTCGGAAAACTCAAAAAGATCGGCCGCAACCTCTTCCGGGCCGAAGGCGCTCAGGAGAGGCCGGCCGAAAACTTCCAGTTACGTCAGGGATATCTCGAGAAATCCAACGTCAATCCCCTGACGGAAGTGGTGAACCTGATCGAGATCCATCGGGAATTCGAGGCCGTGCAGAAGGCCCTCCGCAGCGCGGACGAGGCCACGGGTCGGCTGCTTGAGACGGCCTCAAGAACTTAAAAGGAGGTAAGGAGATGATTCGGGCGCTCTGGAGTGCCGCTACCGGAATGCAGGGTCAGCAGCTTCAGCTCGACACCATCGCCAACAACCTGGCCAACGTGAACACCCCCGGATTCAAGAAGAGCCGGGTGGACTTCGAGGATCTCTTCTACCAGAAGCTCAAGATGGCCGGGGCCGTGACCGCGGAGGGCACGCAGGTGCCGGTGGGCATGGAGATCGGTCTCGGGGTGAGACCGGTGGCCATCCATAAACTCTTCACCCAGGGCGAATATCAGCAGACCAACCAGGAGCTCGACTGGGCCATCGAGGGGCGGGGCTTCTTCAAGGTCCTGGTGAACGGGGAGGAGCTTTACACCCGGGCCGGGAACTTCAAGATCGACCGCGACGGATACATCGTGACCGCCAACGGGGCCCGGCTGCAACCGGAGTTCGTGGTGCCGACCGGCACGGTCCGTATCGAGGTCACCCCGGACGGCATGATCTCCGCCCTTGATCCCAACGGAAACATCCTGGCTCAGACCCAGCTTCTGCTATACGACTTCACCAATCCGGCCGGGCTTGAGCCCATCGGACGCAACCTCTACCGGGCCACGGACGCGGCCGGGGACCCCATCGAGGGCAACCCCGGCACCCAGGGGCTGGGCACCATCGCGCAGGGCTATCTTGAGATGTCCAACGTGGACGTGGTGGAGGAAATGGTCCGGATGATCATCACCCAGCGGGCCTACGAGGCCAACTCCAAGGGCATACTCACCGCGGATCAGTTGCTTGAGATGGCTAACAACCTGAAGAGGTAGAGCCATGAAGGCTAGAATCTTGAAATTCTTGATATTTGTTCTCTTCGCCAGTGTCTGGACTATGGTGGTCGTGTTTTGGAGCGTAAATTTTGTGAAAGCCGAAACTTTAACGAAGGAGCATTTTCGGGAGATCTTCCGCCGGGAGGTGGTGAAGGCCCTGCCCTGGCCGGAGGAAGACGTGGAGATCGTGAGACTTTCGGCCGAACCGGTGCCGCTGGAGGTTCCGGAGGGGGCGGAGGAAAGGGTCCGGGTGACGACCTTTCCCCGTCCGGGCTCGAACACCGTACTGGTGGACTATCTTAAGGACGGTCGTCTGGTGGCCAGGGTAAGGGTTCTGGGCTACGTGGAGGTGCGGGTGCCGGTGGTGGTTCTCAAACGTCCGGTCTCCCGGTGGGAGATTCTTTCCACCGAGGATTTGGCCATTGAAAAGAGACCCCTCACCCGGCTGCCTCAGGACGTGATCTCCGATCCCGGGGAGGCCGTGGGGAAAAGGGTTCGCTATGGGCTTCCCGCAGGCCGCCCGCTTCGGGCCTCCCAGATAGAGGTGCCTCCGGTGATCCGCCGGAACCAGATCGTAAAGATCGTGGCCCGAAGCCGGTTCCTTACCGTGACGGCCAAGGGGCAGGCCAGACAGGACGGACGCCCGGGAGAGATCATCCGGGTGCGCAACCTTTCGAGCAAAAAAGAGATCTACGCCCGGGTGGTCTCCCCGGAGGTGGTGGAGGTAAGCTTCTGATGAGGATCGTCTGGCTGTTTATTCTGGGAGCGACGCTTTCGGCCTGTGCCTACCGGCAGCCCGAGGCCATCCCCCC
>JALWCD010000196.1 GCA_027036915.1 Thermodesulfatator sp.
CCCCCGTCTTCTGCTTCTCGACGAACCCCTCTCCCAGATCGATCCTCCCTCCGCCCGCCGGATCATGCGCCTTCTCCGGAATCTTGCCCGCCGCCGGGGCCTCGCCGTGGTGCTTGCCGAACATCGCCTGGACCTGGCCCTCCCCTTCTGCGATCGGGTCTGTTTTCTGGAAAGGGGGAGGGTGCGATTCCTGGGGCCGGCGCGGGCCTTCCGGCCTCCGGAGAGACGCTTTTCCCCTCCCCCGGCCTCCCCACCGGGCAAGCCCCTTATCATCACGGAGGATCTGAGCTTTTATCGGGAAGGACGCCCTGTCCTGGAAGGAATAAACCTTTCCTTACGGCAGGGGGAAAGGGTGGCCCTCCTCGGGCCGAACGGTTCGGGAAAGACCACCCTTCTGCACCTTCTCGCCGGCCTCCTTGCCCCCACTTCGGGGCGCATAAGGCGGTATCTTCCCCGGGAGCCGGAGGCCCTGCCCCTGGGCCTTCTTCTTCAGGACCCGGACCTCATGCTGGTGCGGGAGTCGGTGAAGGCCGAGCTGCGCTTTGCCCCGGAGAACCTGGGGCTTGATCCTGCGGAGATCCGCCGCCGCGTCCTTGCGGTGGCCCGAGGACTCAATCTTCTTCCCCTCCTCCGGCGCATTCCCTTTTCCCTTTCCCGGGGCCAGCGCCTGCGGGTGGCCCTGGGCTCTCTCCTTACCGGAAAACCCCGGGTCCTCCTCCTTGACGAACCTACCACGGCCCAGGATACGCGTAACCTGGTAAGGCTTATGGAAGCCCTCTCCGCGGATCTCCTGGTGTTCTCCACCCATGACGAGGAGGCCGCCCGGGCCCTTGCCACCCGCATCCTGCGTCTGGAGACCGGAAAATTGGAGGAGGTCTCTTTATGAGAAGGCTTCACCCCTACACCAAGTTCGCCCTTTCCTTTCTGGTTTCCGCCCTCTCGGTGCTTCTCGACCGGGCGCTCTCCCTCACCATTCTCGCCTTCTTTTCGCTTGGGCTTTTCCTTTCCGCAAGGCCCGGAAAGCCCCTTCTCCGGACCTATCTCCTTCTCCTCCTCACCACGGTCTGGGGGCTCATGGTAAGCCAGGGGCTATTTTATCAGGACTGGCCGCGCACGGTGCTCTTCTGCCTGATCCCTCCCGGAGAACACCTCGCCGGGCTCTGTTTCGTGAAAGAAGGGTTCCTCTACGGCCTGATCCAGTCCCTGCGCCTCACGGCCGCCCTTTCGACCGGACTTTATCTGGTAACCTCCACCCCCAGAGAGACCCTCTTTCGGGCCCTTGCGGCCCTTCCGCTTCCCCGGGGGCTGACCCTCATGGCGGTCTCGGCGGTAAGATTCCTCCCCACCGTGGCCGAGGACCTGCGCCTGGTGCGCCAGGCCCTGCGTCTTCGCGGGTATCGACCCTTGAGGTGCGGCCTCCTCCGCACCCTGCGCACCGAACTTGCGGTGCTCTATCCCCTTCTCGTCCGGGCCGTGCGCCACTCGCGCGCCCTTTCCGACGCCCTTCTCGTCCGGGGCTTCGATCCCCTCTCCCCCTCGGCCCGGGGGTTACTGCCACCCTGGCCGCTTCGGGAAAGGCTTCTGGTGGCCGCCCTTTTCGGGCTCACCCTGGCGGTACTTGCGGCCAAGATCCTTTTCTGGCTCTATCTTCAGGAGGTCCTTTATGTGGAAAGCCTGCGTACGCTTTACGCCTTCGTGCGCGATTTCCTTTAAGGGGTTGATCCTCTTTTTCGCGACCTTCGGGCTTGCGCTTTACGGAACCGCTCCCCCGGCCGGAGCCCGCAAGATCAGGGCCTTTGGGCTGAAACTCCTCTGGGAATATCCCCTGGGCGATATCTCCTTCCACGTGCGGGCCGGACACACCCCGGATTCCTTCCTCCGTTTTTCCCCGGACGGAAGACTCCTTGCCCTGGGTACCTTAAAGGGCGACCTCCTGATCTTTGAGAGCGCAAGCGGACGGCTTCTTTTGCGAAAAAAAGTCCCCGAGGCCATGGTGAAGCGCGTGGCCTTCTCCCCGGACGGAAAGACCCTCTACTACGGGGAACAGAGCCCGGAAGGCGCGGTGTGTGCCCTGGGGCTTCCTCATGGCCAGACCCTCTGGTGTTTTTCCACCGCCGGGGATGTCCTGCGGGGAGAACCCCCGGCCCCCGGCGATGTCTACGGCGTCTATCGTCTGCCGGGAATCTACCGTTTGAAGGTCCTTTCGGGAGGCGACCTCCTGGTGCTGGCGGTGCATTCCTGGTACGACCGGGGGGTACGCGCCTGGCGCAGACTCTCCCGCCTTTATCGGCTCTCCCCGGAAGGCAAAGTATGCTGGGCCTATCCGGCCTCCGGTCCGGCCCCGGTGACCATCATCTACGCCGACTCCGATCCCCGCGGACACCGGGTAGCCCTGGTGGCCCTTACCCCCTCGGAATATCCCCCGGATCGTCGAAACCACGGCCCCCCAGCCGGAAGTTTCGTGGTCCTTGAGGGAGAAGATGGAAAAGAGGTTTTTCGCTACTCCATTCCCCCGCTTCGGCCTTACTTCGACCGGGTCTCGGCCTGGGAGTCGGTGGCCGTGTCTCCGGATGGACGTTTTGCGGCCCTAGGCACCGGCGACGGCCGCCTCTTCCTTTTCGACTTAAAACGCCTCCGTCTACACCGTACGCTTTCTCTCGCCACCCCCATCGTCCTCGGGGGATTTCCAGTCTCCGCCTCCCTGGGCTACGGACTTTTCGGCCCGCGGGGCCTCCTCTACGTGATCTCCGGGGAAAGCACCCTGCCCTACGGGACGCCTCTTTCCGTGGACCGCCCCGCCGGACCACATCCCGCGGCCCGCACCCTCTGGGCCATCGATCCCGGAAGCGGACGGATCCTCTGGCGCTTCACCTCCCCGGTGCGACTCCAGGGCCTTTCCGTGGACCGCAAGGGCCGAACCCTTGCGGTCTGCACCGGGGCCTTTCGCAAGAAGAACCTTTCGGTGCGGCAGTTCGGGGTCCTCGTCTTCGACCTCAAACGTGCAGGCGGAGGGCTTTCCCGGCTCTCCGGCTATTTTCCCACCGCCGGAACGTGTTTCTTCCATCTGGCGGTCTCCCCGGACGGCTCGCTGGTGGCCGCGGTGGAGTCCCCCTGGCGTGACGAACTCGGCCGCCTCTTCGGCCGCCACCGTCTTTTACTCCTCCGGGTATCCCGAACAAAAAAGACCCGCTTTTCGGCCGAACCGCGGCCTCATCTCCGGTAAGCTGGAAAACTATATTCCGGCCCTGCGCCGCAGGTGCCGTTCGGCCTCAAGGAGAAGGAGCGGTTTTCCGGAAAACTCCGCCCCGGAAAGGATGCGCACTCGCCGGCCTTCGGCGGCCTCAAGGAGAGGTTCAGCCCAGCGCGACCAGGAAAGATCCCGAAGAAGATGATGGTCAAGGATCAGGCTTTCGGGGGAGATCTCCCCGATAAGGCGAAGAAGATTTCTCCGGGCTACTTCCAGGGCCTCAAGCCCGAAACGCGGGCCGAGATAGGTGGAGGGGCCGTCCAGGAAAAGGATGTCCGGCCTCTGCGAGAAAATGAACTCCAGAGCCTCCTCCCGAACCGGACCGGAGACATCCGAGGAATGGAGGAAGGTGGTCTCTCCCTCCCGAACGCTTACCGCCACCACGCAGCCGAAACGGGCCTCCGGCCCGTGCCAGAGCGGCCCGGAAATGACGATCTCTCCCCCGCTAAGCCTGAGACGCCGGCCTTCGGCCACCTCCCACCGGACCCCGGCCCGGCTAAGTCTTTCAAGAAACTCCCCGGCCCTTCGGGCCTGATTGCGATTGATGTTCCGCGCCGGGTCCTTGAGAAAAACGCGTTTTCCCCGAAGATCCTCCGCCCAGTCCGGAGTATAGTGATCAAAATGGTAGTGAGTGATGATTACGATTCCGGCCAAACGGAGCCTTTCCCGTATGAGAGCCCTGAGTTCGGAAAGCCTTGCAAGCTCCACCTCATCCGGGGGAAGGCCGTAGCGCTTCGGGCCGAGGGCCGCCCCGGGATCTATGAGGATACGCGTTCCGCAGACCTCAACCTCCACGGCCATGGAACGCACCCCGAGACTCTCGGAGGCCAGAACCTCTACGCGCATATCTTGCAGAGGGCAAGCAATGCCGAAAGGTCCGAAATAACGAAATCCGGCCGGGCCTCGGCCGGGGGCGTGGCCCCGTAAGGGTCCCGCCCGGGGCGTTTCACCCAGCAGCTGGCAAGCCCCAGTTTCCCGGCCGGAAGGATGTCATGAAAAAGGCTCTGTCCCACATGAAGAATCCGTTCCCGGGATACCGGAATCTTTTCAAGCATCAATTCAAAGATGCAAAGATCCGGCTTATAGCTTCGGGCCTCCTCCGCGGTCACCACTAAATCAAAGGATACCGTAAAATATTTCAGGGTCTCGGCTATAAGGTCCCGGTCGATGTTGGAGATGATGGCAAGCTTTAAACCCCGATCTTTTAGAACGCGCAGGGTCTCATTAACCTCCGGAAAGGGGCGCCAGCCGGGAAGGGCTTCGACGAAAAGATATTCCTCCGCGGGATGTAATTCAAAGCCCAATCTTTCCGCAAGCCCCCGCAGGACCAGTCTCAATACCTCGCGATAGGGGCGATAAGTCCTTTCGAAATGGCTTTCAAGCTCCGCATAAAGCCTGAGTACTTCAAGAGGCTCGATTTCGACCGAGGAGCGCTTTAAAAGGGGCTTTAGGGCTTCAAGAAGGCCCTCTTCCCAGTCAATAAGGGTGCCATAGCAGTCAAAGGTAATCCAGGAAAAAGGAAATTCTTTTCGCCCGCCTCCTGACATGGCCTTTTTACTTCCGCCGGAGTCCAAAGTAAAATAGTCCAAAAGAGCCCTTTATGGAACCCAGAGAATTAAACCTTCGGGAAGAGCTGGAAGATCTGGAAGAAAAGATCCTTTCCCCCTGGGCGGCCAGGGCCCGGAGATCGCGGGGAAGGCTTAAGCCCGAGCCCGAATGCCCGCTTCGCACCTGTTTCCAGCGGGACCGCGACCGGATCATCCACAGCAAGGCCTTCAGGCGTCTCAAACACAAGACCCAGGTCTTCTTAGCCCCCACCGGCGATCACTACCGCACCCGGCTCACCCACACCCTGGAGGTGGCCCAGATCGCCCGCACCATCGCCCGGGCCTTACGCCTCAACGAGGACCTCACCGAAGCCATCGCCCTGGGGCACGACCTGGGCCACACCCCCTTTGGACATGCCGGAGAGGAGGTGCTTAACGAGCTTGTTCCCGGGGGCTTTCGGCACTATGAGCAGAGCCTGCGGGTGGTGGACTGTCTGGAAAAGGAGGGCCGGGGGCTAAACCTCACCCACGAGGTGCGGGACGGCATCGTGAAACACTCCAAGGGCCTCGGGCCCATCTTCGCCCCGGAAAAGGACCCGCCCCTCACCTTTGAGGCCGAGGTGGTGCGCATCGCCGACCTCATCGCCTACGTGAACCACGACCTCGATGATGCTCTTAGGGCCGGGATCATCCGGGAACGGGACATCCCCGAGAACTGTCTCCGCGTTCTCGGCAGAAGGCATGCTGCCCGCATCAACACCTTAGTTACGGACCTCGTGCGGGAAACGCTTTCCGCAGGCGATGGCCGTCTTCGCCTTTCGGACCGCGTTTTAAAGGCCTTAAGCGACCTTCGGGCCTTTCTCTTCGAGAGGGTCTATCGGGCCCGGGAGGTCCGCCGGGAATTCGAGAAGGCCCGCAGAATCCTGATCGAGCTTTACGAATACTATCTCAACCGGGATTCGGTGTGGGAACGGGAGATGCCCTGCTATACCGAGGAAGTACCCAAGGAAAGGATGGTCTGCGACTTCATCGCCGGCATGACCGACCGCTACGCCCTCTATCTTTACGAGAAACTCTTCCTCCCCCGTCCCTACCCCGTGACCCCCTTTCCGGAGCAAATACTTGACAATAAAGATTCTTAAATTAGAATTATTTTAAAATTAAACCAAGGAGGTTATCATGGAAGAAAAAAACAGAAGTCCCCTGACCAGTGGCGGGAGGAGGAAGGATTCGTGGTGGAGCTACCGGGTGAACCTTTTTCCTCTGAGGCGGAACGAGGCCCGTTCCAACCCTTACGGTGAAAATTTTGATTATGCCGAGGAGTTCAGGAAACTGGATCTTGAGGCGGTAAAGGAGGATCTGCGGCGGCTCATGACCGACTCTCAGGAGTGGTGGCCGGCGGATTTCGGCCACTACGGGCCGCTTTTCGTGCGCCTGGCCTGGCACAGCGCCGGCTCCTACCGGCTCTTTGACGGCCGGGGCGGGGCCCGGGGGGCCTACATGCGTCTGGCCCCGCGAAACAGCTGGCCGGACAACGTGAATCTCGACAAGGCCATGCGCCTCCTCTGGCCCATCAAGAAAAAATACGGAAGGCGTCTTTCCTGGGCCGATCTCCTGATTCTCGCCGGAAACGTGGCCCTGGAATCCATGGGTGTAAGGCTCATGGGTTTTGCCGGGGGGCGCCCGGACGCCTGGGAGCGCGACGAGATCACCTACTGGGGCTCGGAAAGCGAATGGCTCTCCGATGAAACCCGCAGGCGGGAGAAGGGCATCGAAGATCCCCTTTCCGCCACCCAGATGGGCCTCATCTACGTAAACCCCGAGGGACCGGGAGGCAACCCGGATCCGAAGGCCGCGGCCCGGGAGATCCGGGCCATCTTCGCCCGCATGGGCATGAACGACGAGGAGACCGTGGCCCTCATCGCCGGGGGCCACAGTTTCGGAAAGTGTCACGGGGCCGCGGGCGAAGAATATCTGGGGCCGGAGCCGGAAGAGGCCGAACTTGAGGAACAGGGCCTGGGCTGGCGCTACCACTACCGCACCGGAAAGGGACCCGACACCTTCACCAGCGGCTTCGAAGGGGCCTGGACGGCAACCCCCGTAAAGTTCGGCCTCAACTTCCTGCACAATCTCTTCAAATACGAATGGGAGCTCACCAGAAGCCCGGCCGGGAAACACCAGTGGGTGGCCAAGGACGCCCCGGAGATCATCCCCGACGCTCATGACCCCAACAAGAAACACAAACCCTTCATGCTCACCACGGATCTCGCCCTGCGCTACGACCCGGTTTACGAAAAGATCGCCCGGCGGTTTCTGGAAAACCCGGAGGAGTTCGAGAGGGCCTTCGCCCGGGC
>JALWCD010000197.1 GCA_027036915.1 Thermodesulfatator sp.
GAGCTTCGGAGGGATCCAGACCGTCCAGATCCAGACTCACGTAGATCGGATCCTCTCCCAGGGTTCCCTCCAGGGCCGAAAGGAATCCGGGAAAATCTCTTTTGATCTCCCGGGCCCAGAAGACCTTGAGCCCGCTCGCCCTTATGAATTCGAATTCCTCCCGGCAGGCCGTGCGCAGCCCGACCGGGATGACCTCCAGGCCCAGCTCAAGCGCCCGACGCATCACACAGGCATGACTCAAAGGGGTCCCCTGATAGGTTTCCCGGAGATCAGGATGCGCATCTATCTGAAGAATCTTGAACCGGGGATATCGGGACTTGAGGGCCCTGAGAGCGGCAAGCGTTACGGTGTGCTCTCCTCCCAAGAGCACGGGAAACCGGCCCTCGGAAAGGGCCTCTTCCACCAGGGTTTCAAGGACTCTCAGGGCCTCCTCCGGTTTCACGGGAAGTTCAGGCTCGGGATAGGTGTAAAACCCCAGGGACTTCTGGGGTTCGCGTCCGGTCTCCTCTTCAAAAAACTCCAGATACGGACTTACACCCAGAATGGCCCCCGGTCCGAAGCGGGTCCCGGGACGCCAGGAGGTGGTGGCGTCGTAGGGAGCGGGAATAAGGGCTACCCGGGCCCGGGAGCGGTCCTCGGGTAGCCCGAGGAAGGTCGACCGCATTTAGACCGCGAGCTGATTCCTTTCCGCCCGGATGAAACGCTCCACCGCTCGAATAGAGCGCGGAAACTCGTGCCCCCGATCCAGAAGACGGATCTCGCTCTTTTTAACCTCAAAGAGACGGGTAATATCCTCTATGGCCTTGTCCACATCGAAGGGTTTGCAGGAAAAGATATCCACACTCAGGTAAAGCTTTTCCGGGAAGGTATGAATACTGATATGGCTCTCGGCAATGATCACGAATCCGGAGATTCCCCAGTCTTCCGGCACCGGGGCATAATATTTAAACACGTAAGGCGGCATGATCTTGGTCATATGGATTTGGTCGGGATACTCACTGAGAAAATTGTAGATAAAATCCAGATCCATGAGTTTGTCGCGGTTGCAACCGTAGCCGTCCAGGATGAGGTGCTGGCCGAAGCCGTACTCAACCTTTTCCGATTCCGTAAATTTCTTTTCCATGGCCGCCCTCCTTGCTAGGATTCCTCTCACCCATAGGGCGCCACCCCGGCGCCTTAAGTCTTCCGGGAGACTCACCAAAAAATTAAGGGTAGCCACACGGCATGGCCACCCTTGGCGGGCAAAAAGATACTCGTCTTTTCCCTTTTGTCAAGGTGCTCTATAACATGTACAATCTCAAGGCGGAAGGGGGATGAAATGAATATTCATGAGCGGCCCTTCGAGGAGATTCTCGAGGAATCGGTGAGGGTGCACGGCCATCTGTGCGCCGGGCAGGTGCTGGGGGTCCGCCTGGCCCTCCTGGGCTTGAGGCTCATAGGCATAAAGGATCCCCGCGGGGCCGATCGCAAAAAATTCCTGGTCTTTGTGGAGATAGACCGCTGCGCCACCGACGCCATCCAGTCCGTAACCGGCGCCAGCCTGGGAAAACGTTCCCTCAAGTTTTACGACTATGGTATCATGGCGGCCACCTTCCTGAACCTCGAAACCGGGCAGGCCTTTCGGATCATCGCCCGGGAAGAGGCCCGCGAACTTGCGGACCGGTATTTTCCGGAGATCCCAGACCGCTACCGGCGTCAGCTCGAGGCCTATCGCGTCATGCCCGAAGAGGAACTCTTCGAGGTTCAGGAGGTGAGCGTGGAGGTCCCGGAATTCGATCTCCCCGGAAGACCCAAACGGCGTGTTCAATGCGAGGCCTGTGGAATATACGTCCAGGACGGGCGGGACGTGGAAAAAGAGGGCCGGATCCTCTGTCGTCCCTGCGCGGAGGGGGGCTATTTTCGACTCAGGGGCCCCGGGAAAAGGCCTCCGAAAGCCGCAAAATGAAGACCAAAAGGGTCAACTCGGGATTCAGGCGATAATCGAGTCCCTGACGGAGCCTTTCGGCCAGATCCAGAAGGGCCAGAGCCCTTTCAGCCGGGGCCGGCTCCGGAAAGACCTCCGGAAATTCGCAAAGTCCCCGGGCCCGGAGGAAGGAATACCAGAGCCAGAT
>JALWCD010000198.1:0-446 GCA_027036915.1 Thermodesulfatator sp.
TTGGTCTTGATCCTGACGGTCAGGAGCTTGTCGTCCAGGCTGCGTCCAAAGCTCCGGTGTCCCACCATGAGGTTGTTCCTGACCGCCCGCACCCCGGACACCTTCCGGGCCACCTCCTCGGCCCGGCGTTTTTCGGTCTCGGTCTCCACCACCCCGGTCAAGGTCACCACCCCGTTCACGGTGTCCACGTCGATCTTGCGGGCCTTGGTTATCGGGTCCCGGGCCAGGGCCAGCTTGACCCTGCTGGTGAGGGTGGCGTCGTCCACCTGCCGGCCCACGGAACGGGGATCGGTGGCCACCTTGTAGCCCGCGGTGGCCCCGGTGGCGATAACCGCGGCCCCACAGGCCGTAAGGCCGGGCAAAAGGCTCAGAAGAACTATCAACCATCGTGCTCTCATGGTTTCTTGCCTTCTGCCGCAACGTTAGTTAGGACATCCGTTCGGAGG
>JALWCD010000198.1:456-7049 GCA_027036915.1 Thermodesulfatator sp.
GGATCCCAGTCTGCCTCTTGATTTTACCCCCGGGAAAAAATCCGGGAAAGTCGAAAAAAGTTTCGAGGCCTATCTCAGGGAAGCCCTGGAAGGCTCGGAGCAGGGCGTCCGTTCGCTTTCGGAGGCCCTGGATCTGGTGGAAGAGGTTCTTCCGCTTATAGAAAGGTTTGCCGAAGATCCCTCTTCCCGCACCCAGGCCGAGACCCTGGCCGGGCTTCTGGAAGAACGGGCCCGGCAACTTGAGGCCCTGCTCAGGGAGATCCCGGAAGGCCCGATCCACCGGACCCTCTCGGAAGCGGCGCTTTTCCTGGGCGTGGAAGCCGAAAAGCTCCGGCGGGGATTTTACGTCTGAAACCTCTTGCGGCCCGGGCAGGCATAAAGATAATCGCACCAGCGACAGCCCGGGGGTTTTTCCGGGATAAAGAAGTAAGGGGCCTCAAGCAGATGTTCGATCAGGCGGGCCAGAAGCGCGGGAAAGATCTCTTCCCGCAGGAGTTGGATTTCATCCTCGTTGAGGGGGTGGCCGTAGCGGGGAAGGAAGGGCGCCCGGAAAAATAGGGGCTTGTAAATTTCCCGCCCTTTGCCGCTGGCGAGCTGAATGTAGACCGCCTCCGAGGCCTCCGGCTTCAAAAAAAGGTAAAGAAGGAGCTGGAGATCCGGCAATCTCTCCCGGAGAAGGGCCAGCCCCTCGAGAGTGGGTTCGATCTTCGGAAGGGCCCGGCCTTCGTCCAGGACCTCCCGCAGGCGTTTCAAACTCAGGGAGCGGACCCCCGAGCCGGTCTTGTAATCCAGAACCACCCGTCCGGTCTCGAATTCGTCCACCCGGTCGAGTTTTCCCCGGAAACGGAGCCCGAGACCGGGATGGGGCCGCCTTTCCTCCTCCTCCAGGGCCAGGACCCGGAAAGGCGGAAGCCCCTCAAGACTCCTGAGATAGCGTTCCAGCCGGTATTCGGCGGTCTTGAGCACGAAGAAGCGCCTTTCGGGCCCAAGCTGCCGGGAAAGAACGTCTTCCTCAAAGCGACGGTGAAAAAGGTCTTTCAGACGGTGAAGGTCGTTGTGTTCTGCGGGGACATAGAATCGCCCCAGGAAGGGACGGAAGTAGTCCTCCAGCACCGCGTGCACCAGCGTGCCCATGGCTGTGGCGTCGTAGTCCAGGATACGCTCCGGAGCCTTAAGACCCAGCACGTAACGAAAATAAAACCTGGCCGGACAATCCAGATAGGTTTCAAGGAACGTGGCGCTGATCTCTCCGGAAAGGAGTCGTTCGATCTCCCGGCGTTCGGCCTCTCCCCGGGGGATACCGGGGCAGGGTTCCGGGGCCCGGAGATGGAGTCGAAGGTGCCGCACCGGGCCCTCTTCCCCCTCGAAGAGCCGGCCCTTGCGTCTTTCTTCTTCCCAGAGAAGGGCCTCCACGTAACGACTTCTCACCCGGGGCAGAAGCCTGGGGGAGGAATCGGTGACCGAGAGATAAAAGATATCCACCTCCCTGGCGGAGGCCACCAGGCGACGGAAATAATACCGTTCCAGGGCCTCCTGGCGCGAGCGCTGGGGCAGGCCCAGGGCCGGCCGAAGGCCCTCGGGTAGCACGGGATTGATCTCCTCCGGGGACGGCAGGGCCCCCTCGTTGGCGTCAAGCACGATTACCCGCCGGAAGGAAAGAAGCCGGCTCTCAAGCAACCCCATCACCTGCACCCCCCGCAGGGGGTCTCCCTCAAAGGGGGCCTTGACCGCGGACAGGATCTCACGAAACATACGGAAAAGCCCCTCAAGCGGCAAGGGTTCGTCGGCAAAGGAGGAGCTTTCGAAGACCGGCAGGATCTCGCTCTCAAGGGCGTAGAGAAAATGGCGGGCCAGAAGCTCCCGGCTCTCCTCCGCCGCCCGCAATCTTTCCCGGTAAGGCTCAAGGAGCCGGTCCAGAAGACGGTAAAGAACACGGGCGAAGGCCCGGGGGGTCTTTATTCCGGAAAGAGCCCCCAGGAATTCCCGGTGGAACTCCCTTAAGGGTTCGGCCTGCCCGGCCAGCTCCTCGATCTCGCGCAAACTGAGGTAGGGGCTTCCGTGGGCCCGAAGCCTGGTCTCCAACTCGTGGAGGGCTTCCCCGAAGGTCCCGAGGATCCCGCGAGTATAGGGATGTTTCAGGAGGGAGAGATAGGTGAAGACCGGATAGCGATCATCCAGTCGCTTCTCGTGCAATTCAAAAAGGATCAACAGAAAGGTGGCCGGGAGAGAACGTTTCGCCGGGAAACCCAGGGTGATGTTCACCGGAAGCCCCTCCGGGAGAGCATAGAGCAGGGGCAGGAGATGGCCGGCCACCGGCAGCAGGATGAGGACTTCATCCGGGGCCCCCGGGTTTTCGGGAAGAAGAGCGGCGGCCTCCCGGGTCTCCTGATGGACATCGGCCGCGGCCCAGTAGCGGATCTCCGGAGGCCTTCGACGCCCTTTCACCAGAGGCTCAAGCTCAAGCCCAAGGTCCCTCAGGACCTCGGCCATGAACTCCGGGGGCCCCTCTCCGGGGTCGACCTCCAGGAAGATCTCGGCCCCCCGGGCGAGAAGTTCGCGGAAGATGAGTCTTTCGGAGCGGGAGAGAGCCGCAAAGCCGCAGAGATAAAGCGGCCCTCCGGGCGAGAAGACCTCCGGCAGCCTTTCGGCCACCAGGCGGAGTCTTTCGGCCGGGGTGGTGACCCCGGCCTCCCGCAGTTTTTTCCGGTAAAGGCCTCCGATTTCGGCCAGATGGCCCAGAAAGGCCCGGCCCTCCGGGGGGACATCTTCCGGGGGCTCAAGAAGATCCTTGAGGGGCACGGCCTCCCGGTCGAACTCCTCCAGCACCTCCGCGAAACGCAGGCCCCAGGGAAGAAAGCGGTCAAAACTTTCGGTCACCCGTTCGAAGCCGGGGCGTCCGGAGATCACCCGGTAAAGCCACCAGGCCCTTTCAGCCGGGGGCACGACCGGTCGGGGGTCGAGACGCACGGCCAGCTCGTTTACCCAGTCGGAAAAGGCGTAGATCCTGGGTAGCCAGAAAGGGGCGCGACGGCCCCGGGCCAGGTAATAGCGGAAGTAGTGGGCCGCCCTCCGGGTGGGAAAGATCACGGTCACCCGGGAGAGGTCCTCTCCGTGGCGGCGAAGGATCTCCCGGGCCAGAGTGGGGAGAAAACCGGCCCCGGGGGGAATGGCCCGGGCCCTACCGTCCATCGCAGGCCTCCTCCCGAATTTCCGGAGGACTGAGGTAAACCAGATAGCCCCGGGGAGGGCTCCCGAGGATCCGGGAAAGGGCCCGGAGATAGGTCCTGAGCTGTTGCCGATGGGTCTCGAGGCTTTCCGGACCGGAGAGTCGCAACTTGTACTCCAGAACCACCGGACCTTCAGGGAAAAAGATCACCCGGTCGGGGCGGTGGACCTCCGGCCCCTCCCGGTCTGCCCCCTTGAGGATGAAGGGCTGTTCCCGAAGATCGGAAAGCCCCGGGGCGAAGAAGTGGGCGATCTCCGGTCGCTCAAAGGCCCGGACTAGGATCTCGAGCAGTCTTTCCCGGTATTTTTCCCTTTCGGGAAGGGGCTCGGCGTAGAGGGCCAGGGCCCGGTCCACGGCTCTCTCCAGCTCCTCAAGACTTCCGGTAAAAGCCTCCAGGAAATAGAGGGCCAGATGGGCCATCTCCCCCAGTTGACGCTCCTCATCCCTTTCCCCGAGGAGTCTTAGGGCCCGTTTTTGCTGGTAGATCCTGGGTCTCACGCGGAGATCTCCTCAAGGATTTTCTCGGCCTCAAGATCCCGGAGCACCGAGGCCACGGTGTAATAGCGGGTCTTCTCGGGCACGAAGAGATAAAGGGCCTCGCGGGGACGGGTCAGGGCCACGTAAAGGAGGTTCAGACTCTCGAAGACCTCCCGGGCCTTTTCCTCAAGCCGGGCCCGAACCACCTCCTCGGCCGAATCCTTCCGGGCCCGGATGAGTCCCCAGTCCGTAAAGACCACCTCGCCCCGGCCCTTCGGCCCCCAGGTAAGGAAGGGCAGGACCACGGCGTCGAACTCCAGGCCCTTGGCCGCGTGAATGGTGAAGACTCTCACCGCCTGAAGCTCCCTGGGCAGCCCGATCTTCTCCTCTCCGCCGGACTCCTCCCAGCGCAGCAGAAAATCCGATAGTCCCAGGGCCTCCTCCTCGTAGGCCAAAACCGCGGAGAGAAAACGCATGAGATAGAGCTCTTCCTCGGGGAATCTTTCCCTCACCCCGAATTCCCGGCAGACTTCCTGCACCAGTTCGTAAAGGGAAACACCGGCCTGCTGGAGGGCGGAAAGTCTGCGTATTCTGGCCGCAAGGCCCGGGGCCTCGCGGGCCAGAAATTGCGGGAGGTCCTCGCCGCGACGATGGAGATAGCGTTTCAGGATCTCCGGCCCGCTGGAGGCCAGGGGGCTGGCCAGAAACCCGGCCAGAGCGGTCTCGTCCCCGGGATAGTCCAGATACTTGAGAAGGGAGAGGAGCCCCTTTACGAGCGGGGAATTTTCCAGGCGCAGGGCCCGTTCGGTCACCGCCGGGATACCCAGGCCGAAAAGGAAGGTGGCGATCTCCTCGGCCTGGTCGTTTTCCCGCACCAGAACGACCACGCTCCGGCCGCCTTCCACGTATTCCCGGTAGAGTTGGGGCATAAGCTCCTCAAGCCCTCTGAAGATCCCCTCCCGGAAGGCCTCCCGGTCCTCGTCCGAAGGCACCCTCAGAAACTCGATCCTCCCTTCCGGAGCCCCGTTCAGGACCTCCTGTTCGGACTCCCGGTAAACCTCCCGGAGTCTGCGGCTGAGTTCCCGGGAGACCTCGCAGTCCCTGACCTTGCGGGCCTCCCGTTCTCCGTGGAGAAATTTTTTGATTACCTCCTCCAGATTCTCCCGCAGGCGGGCGAAGAGGCGGTTGTTAAAGAGGACGATGCGTCGCGCGGAGCGTCGGTTCACAGGCAGGATCTCGGCCGCAAGTTCCGCCGGAAGCTCCCGCGGAACCTCGAAAAAGAGCTCCGGATCCCCGCCGCGCCACATGTAGATGGCCTGTTTCACGTCCCCAACGTAAAAGAGAGACCCCCCGCCCGCGAGCACCTCCTCCACCAGGGGCCTCAAAGCCTCCCACTGTCTCCGGTCGGTGTCCTGAAATTCGTCCAGGAGAAAGTGTCGAAGACGGGTCCCGAGTTTCAGATAGATCACCGGAAGGAACTTTCGGGCGTGTTCGGCCAGGAGATCCGTCCAGCTTCCGGCCTGAAGCACCCCTTCTTCCTCTCGCAGATGAAGGAGTTCGCGCAGGATCTCCCGGAAGAGCCTTTCGTAGGGGGCCACCTCGGCCCGGGCCTTGGCCCGGAGGTAAAGGGCAAGCCTTTCCTGAAGTCCGCGATAGGCCTCATCCAGGGACTCGAGGCTCCCTTTTGGTCTACCCCGGACGATTTCGCACACGGAGGCCTTCCTGAAGACCGCGCTCCAGTAATACCGCGGGGGATCTCCGAGATATTCGTCCCAGTTCCGGTAGGCCGGCTTCAGTTTAAGCCTTCCGAAAAGGTTTTCCGCAAGCGCCCTCCCCCGGGCCCGCAGATCTTCCTCCAGGGCCTCGAGGTCCTCCAGGCGCGGGGGAGGCAGGAAGTCCCCCTTTCGGCCCCGGCGTCGCAGGAGCCGGTGGAGTTCCTCCATGCGTTTTCGAAAGTGTCTTTCGGGATTGAAGCCTCCGCGCTCTTCGAGTTCCAGAAAGGTGTGCAGGGCCTCCTCGAAAAGCCGCCTTACGGCCTCATTTTCCCTCAACCTGAGGAGCAAGCGATCGAAGGCCCGGTTCAGGAAGAACTCCTCCCGGATCTCGGCTGAAAGATCCGGCCTCAGGCCCAGCTCCCAGGCCAGGCCCCGAATGAGGGTGAAGATGAGGCTGTCGATGGTGCGGACCTGAAAGGCCTGGTAGGCCGAAAAGATGGTCTCGAGCCAGGCCTCGGCCGCGACAGGGGAAAGACCGGTTTCGGAGGAAAGTCTACGGCCGACAGGGGTCTTAAGGGCCATGTGTTTGAGGAAGGAGAGGATACGCTCCCGCATCTCGGCCGCGGCCTGGTTGGTGAAGGTCAGGGCCACGATGGAAGAGAGCCCCCTTTCCGAAGGCCGTCCCTGACTTTTGAGGAGCCGCAGGTAATGGAGGGCCAGGCGATAGGTCTTTCCGGCCCCGGCGGAGGCCGAGACCTGAAAGATCCCCCGCGGCTCGGGATAGAAAGGAAGTTCTAAGGCCTCAGGCACACCGAGCATTTTATCACTCCAGGCCCCGGCTTCCAGCCCCTCACCCGGGCCGAAGTCTGTCCGAAGTGTTTGGCCCGGAGGGCCTTTTCCGTTAAATTCAGAGCCATGAGGAAAAAAGAAAGCTTCCGCGTGCCGCACCGCCTGCCGGCCTGGGTGGCCTGGGGGGCCTTTATCCTGGGGCTCACCGGATCGATCTCCCTCAGGCTCATCCTGGTGGCCAAGGCCTATCGGCCGGAACTCATAGACCTCCTGTGGTATCTGGGCGTGTGCGGCAACCTGGTCTTCTTTCTCTTCCGCTCTTTCATTGCGGCCCGACGGCGGCGGACCATCGAGGAGCTGCAACTCCTGGAGAAACTGGAGCAAAA
>JALWCD010000199.1:0-1669 GCA_027036915.1 Thermodesulfatator sp.
CATTGAGGTAGGTTTCCTGCTGGCCGGCAAAGGAAGCGTCCGGAAGGTCCTCCGCGGTGGCCGAGGAGCGCACGGCCACGTCCACGTTCCGGCCGTATTTTTCTTCCAGCCGACGATAGGCCTTCTCGATCTCTTCGGCCAGTCTGGAGGGCATCTTGGCCTTCAGGATGAGGTTGCGGACCTTCCGACCCCGTTTCTGAAGATCCTTCATGTTGTGGGTGTCGAGGCCTTCAAGGGCCTTCCTTATTTTCTCATCCAGATGGTTTTCCCGGATAAAATATCGATAGGCCTCCGCGGTGACCGCAAAACCCTCCGGAACCTTTATCCCTTTAGGGGTGAGGTTCCGAAACATCTCGCCTAGGGAAGCGTTTTTTCCGCCCACCAGAGGTACATCCTGAATGCCTATTTCGTCAAACCACAGGATAAGCGGAGCCTCGGCCATAAAAACCTCCTTTTTTGAGAATTTGAAGGGGTAAAAGAAGACTAAGAGACGAGGAAGGCTTCTTTGATACGTCCGAAACCTCTGTCATCGGTCGTGGACCTGTCGCCGACCCATTCCGGTAAATGTCACCATAACAAAATTTTGCGGAAGGTGTCAAGCGAAGAGACTTGCCAGCCTCCTTTTTTTGGGAGTAAAAGAAAGAACCATGGGCAAGAAAGGCCTTATAGTGGTGGAATCCCCTACCAAGGTGCGAACCATCAAGAAGGTGGTGGGCCCGGACTACGAGGTCTGTGCCTCCGTGGGCCACGTGAAGGATCTCCCCAAGAGTCGTCTGGGGGTGGACGTGGAAAACGGTTTTGAACCGGAGTACGAGATCATCCGGGGCAAAAAAAAGGTCCTGGAGGAGATCCGCAAGCTCGCCCGTAAAGTGGACGAGATTTATCTCGGACCGGATCCCGATCGAGAGGGAGAGGCCATCGCCTGGCATATCGCCGAGGAACTCAAGCCTCTGGGGAAACCCCTGCGTCGGCTCCTTCTTTACGAACTTACGGCCCGGGGCATTCGGGAAGCCCTGAACTCCCCGGCCGAACTTGACCCCCGAAAATACGAGGCCCAGCGGGCCAGGCGGGTCCTCGACCGGCTGGTGGGCTATCATCTTTCTCCCCTCCTCTGGGAGAAGGTCAAGCGGGGACTTTCGGCCGGCCGGGTTCAGTCCGTGGCCCTGCGGCTGATTTGTGAGCGCGAGGCCGAAATCCGCGCCTTTCGCCCCGAGGAATACTGGACCATAGAGGCCGAGTTCCGCACTTCCCGGGGGGAGCCATTCGGGGCCCGGCTGGAAAAAAAGGGGGAGCGTAAACTCCGTCTGGGCTCAAGGGAGGATGCCGAAAAGGTCCTTGAGGACCTGCGCGGGTTTGTGGAGAAGGAGGGGCTCAGGGTCTCCCGGATCCAGAGAAAGGAGGTTCAGCGCAAAACCCCTCCGCCCTTCATCACCAGCACCCTTCAGCAGGAGGCTTTCCGGCGCTTCCGCTTCCCGGCCAAAAAGACCATGTATCTGGCCCAGCGGCTCTATGAAGGGGTGGAGATTCCCGGAGAGGGGCCCGTGGGTCTCATTACCTATATGCGAACCGATTCGGTCCGGATCGCCCGGGAGGCCCAGGAGGCGGCCCGGGAAATTGTGGCTCAAACCTTCGGCCCGGACTTTCTCCCGGAAAGGCCTCCGCAATACCG
>JALWCD010000199.1:1679-2067 GCA_027036915.1 Thermodesulfatator sp.
CCGCGATACCGTTCCCGGTCTTCGGCTCAGGAGGCTCACGAGGCCATCCGCCCTACCCGTTTCGATCTTCCCCCGGAAAAGCTCTCCGGGGTGCTTTCCCCGGACGAATGGAAGCTCTATGATCTCATCTGGCGCCGTTTCCTGGCCTCCCAGATGCGCCCGGCCCGTTACGAGACTACCTCGGTGGGGATCACCTCCGGACCTTACCTTTTTTCCGCCCGCGGACGCAGGCTTCTGCACCCGGGATTTCTGGCGGTCTATCAGGTGGAGGAGGAAGGCTTTGACCTCCCGGCTCTTAAAGAGGGTGACTCCCTCCTTCTCGCGAACCTGGTCTCCAGACAACACTTTACCAAACCGCCGGCCCGCTATACCGAAGCGACCCTTATCC
>JALWCD010000200.1 GCA_027036915.1 Thermodesulfatator sp.
CCTCAAACTCCAGCCGGGATACATAAAGCTCCTCAAGCCGGGCATTCTGCTTCTCCATCTCCTCAAGAATATCGAAAAGAACCTCCCGCAAAGAAGGTTCCACTCTTTCTATCTTCCGAATGAGCCGCACCAGGGTCATTCTGGCTCCCTCCTTAGGCTCGCTCCAACAAAAAGGTGTATTCTTTAAATTTTATTCTCCTCCTGGAAGAAAGCAAGATCGGAAATTTAAAAAATTTCGCAAAAAAAACCTTCGGGGCGCAAATTCCGAAGAAATTCCTCCACCGGCAGACAGGGTATGTCCTTTACGCGCAGAGCGTGTTTTCCCCGGTAGAGAAGAAGAACCTTTGCCTCGGGATAGTCCTCTTTAAAAGCGAGTAGGCCTCTTAGCATCCCGGAATGAACATTTGTAGAGTTTTTGACCTCCAGGGCCACAAAAAGATCTGGCCCGTAAAGAACGAAATCTACCTCGTTTCCCGCCCGGGTGCGCCAGAAAAAGAGATCAGCCTGGATGCGACTATAATCCCTCCAGGCCCGAAGATGCTGAGCCACCAGCCCCTCTAAAGCCTGCCCTTCTATCTCGGAAGGACGATCGAGAGGCCCTTTGGGCCTGAGAATCCTGAAAACCCCGGGATCAAAAAAGTAAAACTTGGGGTGAGCGGTAAGGTGTCTTCTAGCCCGCCGGGTAAAAACCGGCACCCGAAAAGCAAGTAGCAGATCCTCAAGCACCGAAAGATAGCCCTCCACCGTTTTGCGCTTAACCTGCGCCTCCCTGGCTATCTCGGAAAGGTTAAGGACCGAGGCGTGAGAGAAGGTCATCACCTCCAGAAAGCGCCCGAAGGCTCCAATGTTTCGCACCAGGGCCTCGGCCTGGACTTCCTCTTTAATATAGAGCGAAACGTAAGACCGAAGGGTTTCCTCCGGAGAAGAGCTCGCGAGAACCAGAGGAATCATCCCCAAGAAAAGGGCCCTTTCCAGGGAAAATTCCCCCGCAAGTTCCCCGGCCATGAAAGGATGGAGATAATAGACCGTAGCTCTTCCGGCCAGAAGATCCACGCCGGCCCTTTTAAGTTTCCTGGCACTGGAACCACTGAGAATGAAGCGGAGCCCCTTTCTCTCTATAAGAAGGTGTACCACATCCAGGAGGGAAGGCAACTTCTGGATTTCGTCTATCACCACTGTAGCCCCGGCAGGAAGGGCCCCGGCTTGATGAAGCAAAAATTCCGGATGAGTGGCAAGCTCCCGATAGGTTTCGGGATCAAGAAGATCCAGATAAAGATCGGCCCGTATATTTTGCCTGAGCCAGGTAGATTTTCCGGTGCCCCGCGGACCAAAGAGGAAAAAGCTCCCCGAAGGCTCCTTGAAAAATCGCTTCTTCAATGCCATTTTGCATGCCTTTTTGGCCTCTTTGTCGCCAATATGAAAGAGTTAAGAAGAGGTGTCAAGAGGATTAGTTTTCAAGGTCATAGGACCAGACCGGAAGAATGTCGCGGGAGCGGAGAAACTCCTCGATGTCGGGCGGAAAGTCATGAGCCACAAAAAGCCGAAAGACGGGAAGCCCTTCCTTGCGGGCCAGAGCGTCGGCCAGCTTCTCGAAACGGTCGATCTCCTTCTTTGAGGGCCGCGTCTTCACCTCCCCCACGATGAGGAACCGCTCGCCATCCCTCCGGGCATGACCGTAAACGTTCACCTGCCGGAAAACCCGGCCCACCTTCACGTACTTACGAATAAGACGGCCCTCCACCTCAAGACCATAGTTCCTGAGAATGGCCGGAAGCGCCCGGTAGGCCGCATTTTCAAGCGTGTACCCCACAGTGTCCGAAAGCCCCTCAAGCCTGCGCCTTGTTTCGGCATGCTCCGCCGCAAGTTTCCTCAATTCCTCTTCGGTTCGTTTTTGGGCCTGTGCCAGTTCGGCTAACGCCACTTCCAATGTGGAGACCCTCTCCTCCGTGCGCCTCTGCGCCTCCTCAAGTCGCTCCTGCCTCTCCGTGAGTCTGCGAAGGGCCTCTTCGGTTCGCTTTTGAGCCTCAGAGAGAGCCTTAAGCTCCTCCTCCG
>JALWCD010000201.1:0-1350 GCA_027036915.1 Thermodesulfatator sp.
ATAGAGGAAAATCTCGATTTCATGAAGGAGAAATCCGAAAAGCACGCGGGGATGTTCGGCCTTCACGCTTCTCTATCCCTATCCGATGAGACCTTGAAAAAAGTCGCGAAGGTTCTGGATGGAAGACCGATACACATTCACGTTGCCGAGAGTGCGGAGGACGAAGAGGACAGTTTGAAAAAGAGCGGAATGAGGGTTGTCGAAAGGCTCGATAGATTCGGTCTTATAACGGAGGACTCGATACTCGCCCATTGCGTCCACATAAACGAAAGGGAAGCGGAGATAATAGCGGAAAGGAACGCGGTCATAGCTCTGAACGTGAGCTCGAACATGAACAACGCGGTTGGGCTCCCAAAGACGAAGCTCTTCAAGGAAAAGGGTATAAGGATGATAATCGGGAACGACGGGCTCGGTTACAACATAGCCCGCGACTGGATGAACCTCTACTTCTCACAGAAGCTTCTTTACGGAGAGCCGACATACTTCTCACTCGAAGACCTGAAGGAAGCTATAAGGAACACCTACGAGCTCGCTTCGAAGCTCCTGAACGTGAAGATAGGGAAGATAGAGAAGGGTTATAAAGCTGATTTCACCGTCGTTGAGTACGTCCCACCGACCCCGATGAGCGAAGAGAACGCGATGGGACACTTCTTCTTCGGGGTTCTCGATTCTCCCAAAGTGACCGACGTTTTGGTGGACGGCGAGTTCCTGATGAGGGATGGAAAGATCCACCTTGACGTTGAGGGGATATACTCGGAAGCCAGGAGAGTCGCGAAGGCAGTCTGGGAAAGGCTCGACTGAGGAGGGATCAAGATGGTAGATTACGAAAAGGTAAAGGAAGCCGCTTCTTATATACTGGAAAGGATAAGAGAAAAACCTCAGATCGGTTTGATACTCGGTTCTGGACTGGGTTTCATGGCCGATGAGATAGAAGATCCAGTCGTTTTCGATTACTCCGAGATCCCGAACTTTCCCGTCTCGACGGCTCCTGGCCATGAGGGAAAACTCGTCATAGGAAAGCTCTTCGGAAAAAAGGTCGTTGCGATGAAAGGGAGGTTTCACACCTACGAGGGATACGATCCATCCCAGGTGGTCTTTCCGGTTTACGTTATGAAGGAGATAGGGGTTGAGAGGCTCCTCATAACGAACGCGGCCGGGGGGATAAACAGATCGTTCGAGCCCGGGGATATAGTGATAATAAAGGACGTCATATCGATTCTCTCTTTCAGGAATCCGCTGAGAGGGCCGAACGACGAGAGGCTCGGACCTCGCTTTCCCGATATGTCGAAACCGTTCGACAGAGATTGGATGGAGAGGCTCAAGGAGAGGCTGAGAAGAGAGGGAAAGGAG
>JALWCD010000201.1:1360-2034 GCA_027036915.1 Thermodesulfatator sp.
CTCTCACGAGGAGGTCATGAGGGTTGCTAACGCGGTCAAGGGAAAGTTCTCGAAGATAGTCAGGATCGCCCTGGAGGTGGTCTGAATGATCTTCACCCTGACGATGAACCCTTCCCTCGACAGGTACCTATACGTCGACGAGCTCAAGGAAGACGACACCGTCAGGGTGAAGAAGTTCTCGGATTACCCCGCGGGGAAGGGTATAGACGTATCGAGGGTCATAAGGGAGCTCGGAGGGGTGTCCGTCGCGATAGCGCTCCTCGGGGGATCGATAGGGAGGAAGATAGAAGAGCTCTTAGATCAAGAAGGTGTCATATACACGGCTATAAGGGTGGAGCTCGAAACGAGGATGAACATAATCATACAGATGGGTGAGCACCAGTACAGGCTATCGCTCCCCGGAGAGATGGTCGGAAGGGAGAAGCTCGAGAAAGTCAGGGAGGTTCTTCAGGCTTTAGTGAGACCGGGAGATACCGTCGTCATCTCAGGTTCTCTGCCGAGAGGGGTGAGTCCTGACTTTTACACCGGGATAATATTCATACTCAAGCAGTTCGGCGCTGAGGTTTACTTCGATTCGGATGGTGAGAACCTGAAAACCGGGATAATAGCAGAACCCAGGGGTATAAAGCCGAACATACACGAGCTTTCAAGGCTTGTGGGGAAACCCATAGAAG
>JALWCD010000202.1:0-584 GCA_027036915.1 Thermodesulfatator sp.
CCGGCGGTCTCCCTTCCGAGCATACTCGTCATCCGCTCGGTCCTCGGCGCAAAAAAGACCGCGGCCTATGTGCTTCTCGTGGTGGTGATCTCCACCCTCTGCGGGTGGTTCTTCGGGGCCTTTTTCGGGGGCTAAAGGAGATGGGCAAAATTATTCATGGCTTGAATGAATTTTAATCACGAGATGAAAACTCTGCAAAGGAGGTGTGCCATGGAAAGGGAGATCAAGGTTTTGGGGCCGGGATGCCCGAGGTGTGAGGCCCTTTACGACCATGTGATTCTGGCCCTGGATGAGCTGGGGCTTGAGGCCACGGTGGAAAAGGTCCGGGATCTCGGCCAGATCGCGGCCCACGGGGTAATGCAGACCCCGGGTCTGGTGGTGGACGGAAAGGTGGTCTCCCAGGGCAAGGTCCTTTCCGTGGAGGAGGTAAAGGAGATCCTTAAGGAAGGGGCCTAAGGAAAGGGGATAGGCCAAAAGGAGCTTTACGGTGAAAATTTTTAGGGGGCGGGCGCTCCTTTTCCTGATCCTTCTTCTTGTACTTTTAGCGGTGCGGGCCGCCCCGGCCCTGACCCTTGAGGAGGCCC
>JALWCD010000202.1:594-6831 GCA_027036915.1 Thermodesulfatator sp.
CTGCGCGAGGCCCTGGCCAAAAACCCCGAGATCCTCGCCCGGGGCCACGAGGTGCGGGCCGCGGGAAGTGCCGTGCGGGCCGAACGGGGAAGGCTCCTTCCCCGGATAGATTTCCTGGCACAGGCGAGTCGCTTAAGTGATCCCGTGCCCGTGGTCTCCATCAAGGGTCCGGGAAAATTCCCGGCCTTCAGTCGGGACATCTATTTTTCCGAGGTGGAGCTGATCTTTCCCATTTATGCCGGAGGAAGGTTGAGGAAGAGGGTCCGGATCGCGGAGATAGAAAGGGTTCTCACGGAGAGCCTTAAGGATCAGACCGCGCTCGACCTTCTGGCCAACGTGAAGGACACCTTCTACCTGGGACTCTATCTCAGGGAGCTTGTTTCGGCCCGGGAGAAGACCCTTTCGGCGTTGAGGCGGGAGGAAAAGGAGGCCGAACTCAGGCTTAAGGTGGGGCGCATTCCGCCCCTTGATCTCCTGCGCATAAGGACCCGGGTGCGGGCCGGGGAGGCGGCCCTGGCCGCGGCCCGGGAGGGGCTTCGCCGGGCCAAGGAGGCCCTCTCCGTGCTCCTAGGAAGGCCTCCGGAAAGCACCTTTGAGCTTGAGGGCTCCATCCTTCGGGTTCAAAAGCCGGAGGAGGTTTCTCCGGACCTTGCCCTTTCCTGCCGGCCGGACATCCTGGCCCAGAGGGAGGCGGTGATAAAGGCCGAGGAGCTCGCGGCGCTTGCCTTCCGGAAGCATTTTCCCGAGCTTGACCTTTACTCAAGTTACGGTCGTAAGGCCGGCTCCGGGCTCAACCATTCCGAGGAGGTCTGGGAGGCCGGGGTGCGCTTGAGGCTCAATCTTTTCAGCGGGGGGACCATCTCGGCCCGGGTGGCCGAGGCCCGCTCGCGGGCGCTGGCCGAAAGGGAGCGCTTGCGGCTCCTTGAACTTTCGGCCCGAAGGGAGATCGCGGAGGCCCTCTCCCTCATCGCCCAGGCCGAAGAGGAAGTAGCCCATCTTGAGGCCGCAAGGGCCACGGCCAGGGAGGCCTTCCGGGTGGAAAGCCTGAGATACCGTACCGGGGCCGGCACGGTGACGGACATGCTCCTTGCCCAGGCGGCCTGGGCCCGGGCCGAGGCCGACTATCTTGCGGCCCGCTATCGCCTGGCCAAGGCCTACGTGGCCTACGAACGGGCCACCACTCTCCTTGCCCGCGGCTGGCTCAAACTCCGTTGCTGGAATCAAATTCACCGAAGGTTCGGAGGAGAAGATGCGGAAGATTAAGGCCCTTATCGTTTTTCTCGTGGCGGTCGCGGTGGTGGCCCTTGCCGTGCATAAGGTGCGCGAGAAGCGGGCCGCTTTAAAGAGGCTTCCCCCGCCGCGGGTCGTGCCTTTACCGGTTGAGGTGGCCCGGGTCAGGGTGGGGGTCCTTCCGGTTACCGAGCACTATCTGGGGGTGATCCGGCCCGTGCTTTCCGCCAGGATTACCTCCAGGATTACCGGCTATCTCCTTTCCGTAACCAAGTACGAAGGGGACCCCTTGGAAAAAGGCGAGGTGCTTGCCCGCATCGACGATACCCCCATCCGGGCGCGCATCGCCTCGCTCAAGGCCCAGATCGAAGCCGCCCGGGTGACATATCTTACGAAAAAACGGATTTTTGAGCGCGACCGGGTGCTCTATCGGGAAAAGGCCATCTCGCAGGAGGCCTTTGAACTTTCGGAGTCCGCCCTGCGGGAGGCCGAGGCCCGGCTTAAGACCCTTGAGGCCGAACTTTCGGCCGCGGAAAACGACCTCACCTATGCCGTGATCCGGGCGCCCTTCTCCGGGGTGGTCACGGAAAGATTCCGGGAGCCCGGGGAAATGGTGGTCCCCGGAGCGCCTATCCTCGCTCTTGAGGATCCCTCCCGGGGCTATCGGATCTTCGTGGGGGTGCCCCAGGCCAGGGCCGCGCTCTTTAAACCTGGGGCCCGGGCGATCCTTACCGAGGGAAAAAGGAAGCTTTCGGCAAGGATCTTTCGGGTTCACCCGGCGGAGGGCCCCGGGGAGCTGGCCACGGTGGAGATCAGGTTTTCCGAGCGACCCTTCGGGCTTCCCTCCGGGGCCCGGGTGGGGGTGGATCTGGTGGTTCGCGAGGTGAAGGGGGCCATTGTGCCGCTTCAGGCCCTTCTTGAGACCGCAAACGGGACCTATGTCTTTCTGGCCCGGAGGGAGAAGGGGCCCTTCGCCCGCATAGAGGTGGCGAGAGTCCGGGTCCTCGGCCGCGCGAAAGAAGAAGTCGCTCTCTCCGGTCTGCTTTCCCCCGGAGACCTCGTAGTGGTGGCTTCGGAGTCCACCCTCCTTTCGCTCCATAACGGCCAGAAGGTGCGGATAGAGGAGGGGCAAAGTAAAATTTTCGGAAAATAAAGAAGTAAGGAGGAAGCCATGCTGGCCAGGCTTTCGGCCAAAAACCAGATCACCATTCCCAAGAAAATCCTTGAGAAGCTTCCCCCGGTGAAATACTTCGAGGTTTCCCTGAACGAGGAGGGCTGCATCGTCCTGCGTCCCATCCCGGAGGAGTCCCTGAGTCTTACCGGGATCCGGGAGAAGATGAAAAGGCTCGGGCTTACCGAAGAGGCGGTGAGCGAGGCCATAAAATGGGCCAGAGGAGGGTGATCCGGGTGGTGCTGGATACCAACGTGGTGGTCTCGGGCCTGCTTTTTGCGGGGGCTGCGGGAGAGGTGGTCGGCCTCTGGAAAAGGGGCCTTATCCGGCCCCTTCTTTCACGGGAGATCCTGGATGAGTATCTGCGGGTGCTTGCCTACCCCAAGTTTCAATTGACCGAGGAAGAGATCTGCTTTCTCCTCTTCCGGGAGATCCTTCCCTGGTTTGAAGTGGTGGAGGAGGTCACGGACCAAAGTCTTTATGTTCCCGAAGACCCGGAGGACGACAAATTTTTGCGCTGTGCGGTCTCCGGCCGGGCCGATTTCCTGGTGAGCGGGGATCAACACCTTTTAAGCCTTCCCCGGCCTCCGGTTCCCGTGCTTTCGGTGCGGGAATTTTTGAGGCGCATCAAGGAGAGACCATGAGTTTCGTGGAGCGTTATCTAAGGAACCCGTATCTCATTACCTCGGTCATCGTGCTCACCGTGGTTTTAGGTTTCATCTCCTTCCGGAAGATGCCCTTAAATCTCTTCCCCGATGCCAACTACCCGAAGATCGCGGTGGTTCTGGTCTGGCCCGGGGCCTCGGCCGAGGACGTGGCGGACAAAGTAGCCCGGCCGGTGGAAAAAGAGCTCGCCACCTTGGATCTCGTGCGCAAGGTCAGGTCTTCTTCCCGGGACGAGGTGGCCGCGGTGTCCGTGGAGTTCGAATACGAAAAGAGCCTGGATTCCGCGGCGGTGGACGTTTCAGCCGCCCTGGACCGTATATGGGCCAGTCTTCCGCAGGGACTCCTTCCGCCACGGATCTTCAGGATAAGCGACGCCACTGCTCCGGTTTGCACCCTCGCGGTCTATCCCAGGCCCGGCTCACATCTTGATCTCGCCAAGGTGCGGCAGATCGCGGACAACGAACTGCGCGAGGCCCTTTTGCGTATACCGGAGGTGGCTCAGGTGGAGGTCTTCGGCGGGTATTTTCCGGAAATAAGGGTAGAGGTGGATCGCGACCGGCTGGCCCGCTACGGTTTAAGTCTTTCCCGGGTGATCTCCGCTCTTTACGCTCAAAACCTGAACATCCCCGGGGGACTCCTCATCCGGGACCGGGACCAGATCCTCATCAAAGTCTCCGGAGAGGTCCTTTCCCGGGAAAAACTCGGCGACCTGGTGGTGGCAAGCCTTGACGGAGGGGAAATCCATCTCCGGGATATCGCCGAGGTTCGGACCCTTTACACCGAAAGACAGAGCTTCTTTCACGGAAACGGGCGGCCGGCCATAGGGCTCAACATCCTGCGCCCGGAAAAGGGCCACGTAACCTACACGCTCGAAGCCTTAAAACGCGAGCTTCCCCGGATAAAGAAAAGCTTTCCGGATCTCGTGATCGAGATCGCCGACACTCAGGAAAACCTCATTCGCACCTCCATCTCCAATCTGGTCGGGGCCCTGCGGGACGCCATTATCCTCACCGTATCCGTGATCTTCCTTTTCCTGGCCCGCACGCGCATGACCCTTCTGGCCGCGATCTCCATTCCCTTCACCTATTTCATCACCTTTTTCGGGATGCGAATCCTGGGGCTTGAACTCAACATCGTGACCCTTACGGCGGTGATCATCGCGGTGGGACTCCTGGTGGACGACGCCATTGTGGTCATCGAAAACATCGACCGCCACCTGAGAATGGGGAAACCCCCACGCGAAGCCGCTATATCCGGCACCAAAGAGATCTGGCTTGCGGACTTTGCCGGAACGCTCACCACCATCGTGGTCCTCGTTCCCATCATGTTCATCGGGGGCTATGTGGAAAAAATCCTGAGGCCGCTGGCCATGGTCCTCACCATGGCCCTTCTTACTTCTTACGTAATCTCCATCACGGTGATTCCCCTCCTGGCCACGAAGGTCCTTACGGCCGGCGACCACCGCACCCTCCCGGAAAGGATCCTTTATCGGGTAAGCGAAGCCCTTCTTGAGCCGCTGAGGAATTTTTTTACCGGGCTTTTTGCCCGGGCCGAAAGGAGGCGACTGCTCTTCATAGGGCTGGCGGTGGTTCTTCTCGGAGTGAGCCTCAGACAGATGCCGCTTGTGGGCCGGGACCTCATGCCTCCCATGGATACCGGGATCATCAAGATCGCCTTCGAGACCGAGCCCAACACCAGCCTTGAGCGCACGGAAGCCATAGTAGAGCGCATGGAGGAGATCATCCGTAAAAGCCCGGGGTTCCTCCGCATGGCCACCGTGGTGGGAAGCGAACCGGGCGTAATAAGTTTCGGGGCCGAACGTCTCCCCCAGCAGGGGCTCATCACCGTGCATTTCGTGGATCGGTTTCATCGCCAGGAGACCATCTGGGAGATAGAGGACCGTCTGCGGGAGGAATTTGCGCGTCTTCCGGGGCTGAAATACGTTCACGTCTATGAGTTCGGGGCCACCCCCCTCTCCTCCATCGCCGCCCCGGTGGATGTCATGATAAGCGGTCCTGATCCGCGCGTCCTCGATCGCCTGGCCGAAGAGGTAAAGGCCAGGCTCTCCCGGGTGCGCGGTCTCGTCACGGTCTCCCGTAGCTGGGACCTGGAAAAACGGGAGGTCCATCTCCGGCTCGATCTTGAGCGGCTCAAGCGCCTCGGGCTTTCACCCCTTGCGGTAGCCGAGGCTACACGGGAGGCCTTCTCCGGGGTCAAAGCCACGGTCCTGCGGGTCCCGGGAGAGGACGGCTACGCCGTGACCGTGAGGTTCCCGGCCGGACAGAGAGCGAGTCTGGCCGATCTCCGGACCCTCGAGATTCCGACAGCTAAAGGTCCCGTCCCCTTGAACGAGCTTGCGGAATTCGAGACCGCGAAAACCCTTACGGTCTTCACCCGGGAAAACCTCTCCCCGGTGGTGAACGTAAGGGGTTACCGGAACACCACGGCCATAACCCATCTCCAGAGCCAGGTAGAAAAGCTGCTCGAAGATCTGAGTCTTCCTCCTGGCTATCGCATTTCACAGGAAGGCGAGATCAAACCCATGAAGGAGGCTTTTGGGCGGCTCAAAAGGGCCATCCTGGTCTCCCTGATCCTCCTTTATTTCGCCCTGGTGCCGACCTTCCGCTCCTTCGGGCATCCCTTAACCATCATGGTGGCCATCCCGCTTTCCCTCATCGGGGCGGTCTGGGGGCTTCTCATCGTGGGGCGTCATTTCTGTATGCCGGCCTCTATGGGGCTCATCCTCCTTTCCGGCATCGTGGTCAACAACTCCATCATTCTCATAGACCTCATCGAAAAGGCCCGGGCGAGAGGAGTCTCGCGCCGGGAGGCCATCCTTTCGGCCATCCGCGTAAGGACCCGACCCATCATCATGACCGCAGCCTCTACCATCACCGGAATGCTCCCTATCGCCGCCGAAAGGGCCCTGGGGCTTGAGAGGTTGTCACCCCTTGCGGTGGTGGCCATCGGCGGGCTTGCGGTGGCCACCCTGCTTACCCTGCTCTACGTGCCCCTCTTTTATACCCTTTTTGAGGACATAAAAAACAAATTTTCAAACATCCGGAGGAGATTTTCCCGGGCCTAGTTCCCTTGCCGTCATGACCGGGGACCGCCCGCTGGGGTCCCCTTTTTGCCGGCGCTCTTATCGAAGCCGGCGGGGTGCCGGCCTT
>JALWCD010000203.1:0-4797 GCA_027036915.1 Thermodesulfatator sp.
CACCCATACTCGAAGGAGTTCCGGGGAAAGGGAGGTAATGCGGAGCATCTCAAATAACCGTTTTACCACTCTGAAACCTTCCCCGGAGCGCACCAGATTGAGGTTAAGATATCGTTCCTCGTCCTCCACCCGTACCCGGATTTCACCCTCCGGAATGGGTAATTCAAAGGGAAAAGCCCACAAGTCGTTAAGGGTATCGCAGGAGGTATCGTCCTCCCTCAAATAAGAGGAAAGCATCTTCAGGGCCGAGACCGCTTCATGATAAACCTGTTGTTTGAGATAAAACTTTCGGACCATCACTTCGGCCTGACGAACGGAAAGAAATTCCAGGGAAACTATACCGGACAGAACCAGAAAAAATCCTAAAACCATCAGAAAAATCATCTTAAAGTCCGGCCCACCCTTACGGGAACAACCATTTTCAAATCTTCCAGGGTAAAAGCTATCTTTTCTGGCCTTCCGGAAAAGCCCTCTTCCCCCGAACGCCACCGTCCTCCCTGAAAGATTTCAATTTCGAAGCTTTCCAGGCTTGCCAGTCTGATTTCCCGACCGGCCTCGCAGGACAGAATTTCTCCCTCAGGATAGGGTTTTTCGCAGTAGAATAACTCCCCGCCGCTATAGCGGTACCTCACCTGAACCACCCCCGGATAGTTCTCTCCCGAAGAGGTGACGAAACCCATGTAAAGCGTGCCTTCCCTTTTTTCGAGACGGAAGGAACGCAAGAGGCCCTCGAGTTGATGGCGTAAACGATAGGCCAGAAAAGCCCTCTGATAGAGACGTTCGGCATCCCGCTTAAGCAAAAGGGCCCCTTGACCGGCGGTCCGGAAAACCGTAACCACCGTACCGAAGATCAGGGAAAGAAGGAGAAGTACCACCAGAATTTCAAGAAGGGTAAAACCCTTACGGCCTCTCATAAATCCGAAAGTAAACTTCCTCGGGTCCTCCCGGAACCTGGTAAATTACCTCCTGGATGGGTAACCCTTCCAGCTTAAAAGTACGTCGTTCCACCTGGATGCCCTTTACCGTTTCCCCGGCCAGGAACAGCTCGAGTCTTAGGACCCCGGAAAACAGATTCCTGGTACGGGTCAGAAGGTGCAGAGAGAGGGTGTGAAGATAAAGGAGGGCAGAGTAAGCCAACACCAGAATAACGAAGGCCACGAGCACCTCAAAAAGGGTAAAGCCCGACCTTTTCATTCTATCACCATCTTGATTCTAAAATTTCCCTCTCCGGAGGGGTCCTCGGCATAAAAGGTTTTTACCCGCAAATCCCGCGAGCTCAGCCAGGAAAGCAGCCGGGCAAGATCCCTCCAGGTGAGCTCCGTCTCCACCTCCACCCCGGAGGAGACCCCTCGAACGGTTTCCAGCTTAAACCCCCGGGCGACAAGTTCTTCTTTAAGAGTTTCGGCTGAAAGAGGGGTTCTTCGAGCCGGGGCTTCTGTTTCCAGGAGATAAGCCAGATACCGAAGGCGGCCCCATTCCGTAAGGAGAAGACTTTCGGCTCTCTTGATCTCACGCAGCAGACCCCAGAGGACCAGGAGGCCCATCAAAATCGAAAGTCCCAGCAAAGCCAGAGGATGGAGTTTCAGGTCAGGAACTTTCACCGTCAAATTCCAGGGTTACAATTTCCGTATTCCCGGGAATCTTTTTTATTTCGATAAGTCTCCCGGGAAGATTTCCGGCCCTTCCCTCCGGGACCTCTACCTTTATTCGAAGCCTGCCCTCCTCGAAAACCAGAGACAGGATCTTCGTCCCTGCGGGGAGACCTTCCAGAGCCCGACTTAAAAGAACCTGAAAATTCGGCCTCCTGGCCTCTTCTATCATGGTTTTTACCTGCCTGAGAGGGGCTACGGCCGGAACCCCGGGATAACGCTGAAGAAAAAGGGCCTTCTGGCAGGCCTTCAATTCCCGGTGAATAGCCGGAACCCAGAACTTTAACCCTCCCCAGAGAAGAAAGGAAAGGAGCAGCCCCGTGAGTAAAATGCCGGAGAGCCTGCGCACCCTTTCGGGATCGAGCTCAGGAAGATAGGCCTGAAAGCTCGGTAGATCGCGACCTATAACGCCCCAGAGAGCGGCCCCAAAGGCACTCACCTTTTCGGGGGGAACAGCGGACACCCTGGTCGGGTTCTTTCCGGCAAAAAGGTTCTGGACTTCGGTAGAAAGGCTACCCCCTCCGGAAAGAACAAAGGGACCGGCAACCCCTCGCCACTCGGATTCCGGTACCTCCCCGAGAAAACACCGAAAACCGGCCAGCCTTCCTTGCTCAATCTTTACCAGGGTCACCTTCCGCTGGCCGAAGTCCACCAGGATCCCGCTTTCAAGGCCGGTGGAAAGAAACGCTCTGCCCAGGGCCACGGGTTCGGCGTCCCAGAAGGCGCCTTTCTCAAGCTTTCCCTCGGGCTCGGCCACCAGAACCCTGGCCCGGCCCTCCTCCCACCATAAGTGCCAGAGGACCTCCCGATCCTTCAAAAGGGATAAAATTTCCTCCCGAAAGTAAGTTTCGGCTTCCCGAGGACGGGTTATTTCCCGGGGGAGAGTTCTCAACAGGACTCGATGGGAGGGTATAAGGTATATTTTCCGGCCACGAGGAGAAGAAGAGAGAACACGATAATAGGAGGAGAAGGGAAAGACCAGCAGGGTAACCCTTTTCGTGCCCGAAGCTCCCCTATCAATACCCGTTTGAAAAAACAAAGCCCTCAACCCCCCTCGACCAGATTCCAGACCGAAATGTCGTCCTCCGTTCCTTCTATGCCATCCGGGCCCCGGGAAAAAAGCTCGTAAGGGCGCCCGTTTTCGCCTGGAGAAAGATAGATGAATTCATTTCCCCAGCCGTCCCGGGGTAGTTCATCCAGATAGGGATGCCAGCGCTTGGGTATGGGAGGAATCTCCGGTCTTTCAACCAGGGCGCGAAGCCCCTGTTCCGTAGTGGGATAGAAACCGTTGTCCATGCGAAACTGTTCCAGGGCGCCCTTTAAAGCTTTGAGTTGAATACGAGTACTTTCGCGGCGAGCCTGATCCACCCTGCCCACCACCCTGGGGATGACGATCCCGGCCAGCAACCCCAGAATAAGGATCACCACCAGAAGTTCGATAAGGGTAAAACCCTCCCTTTCTCTCTTTTCTGCCATCCTTATTCCTCCTTTTCTGGAAAGATTACCCTGATCCGCAAAGGGGAACTTTTATGCCCCACCCCATCCACGGCCCTTATATCATAGAAAACCTCGCCCTTTAAATCCCCTCTCTCCTCTTTAAAGATATTCTCCCTGACCTCGAAAACCTTACCCTTCCTTTCCACCGTGTAGGCCACCACGTCCCGGGAGGGACTGGGATTCCATACCAGGATCACCGTATGTCCCTTAATATAGTAGCCTCCCCCTGAAGGGGGACAGGGAGGCTCAAGGTCTTTAACCTCTATTTCAAGAGGCCTGGAAAGGGGGCCGTAAAGATCCGGGCCCAGAATTATAGCCCCCGAAAGGAGATAAGTTTTACCCGGCCGAAGCTGACGCAGGGAATGGGTTCCGGGAGAAATTACCAGAGGGGTCCGGAGATCGGGTTTCCGGCCCTTTTCCCAGATAAAAAGGGCCACTTCGGGGAAAAGACTGAGAATTTTAAGATCCAGGGCATAAGAATCCACCCGAAGAATCTCCAGGTGGGGATAAATTCGGGGGACCGGCTTCAAACAAATTTGAGAGGCCTTCTCCCGAAAAATGCTTACACATTCGCCTTCGGGATCCACCAGCCACCCTCCGGGGACCTTCTCCACCCTCCTTGCTCCCCTGAAAGGCAAAGCTTTTCCGCTCGCCCCCGCCACGAACAGGCGGGACCCAAACTGCACATATCGCACTTTTTCCAGCTCGGCCGTCCCTTCCTTCGGGGTTCGAAGGGCGCACCCCCAGAGAAAAAGCAGAAGAAAAACAAGTCCGGGATTTTTCAACCCCTTTTTCATAGTTTTACCGCGGAAGAGATTTCCATAATGGGCAAAATAACCGAAACCACTATGTAGGCCACTATCAAACCCAGGAAGAGAATCGTTAACGGTTCAAGCCATTTCAGGATTCGATCGATAAAATAGTCCGCTTCTTTTACCAGTATCTCGGAGATATTCCGGAGCATTTCCGGAAGGGTTCCGGTTTCTTCCCCGATGGCGGTCAACTCCACAATAAACTCCGGGATGAAGCCGTATTTCCGGAGATGTTTGCTCAGGGGCTGCCCCTCCTCGAGGGGCTTGATGAGCTCCGCCAGGGTTTCCTTGAGGTAGAGATTCTGACAGCTGTGACTTCCGATGGCTACCGCCCGGGGGAGAACCACCCCGGACTCAAGGAGAAGAGCGGTGGTGTATCCCCACCGGGAAAGATCAAAGTAAAGCCAGAGGGGGCCCAGCACGGGCAATTTCAGGATGAGTCTATGGATCTCGCGCCAGCCCTTTCTCCTGACCCACCAGACTCCCCAAAAAAGACCCACCGGCAGTCCTAACAGCAATGTCCACCACAAAAATTTGGCCCCCCAGAGAAGGACCTTGGTCAGGAAAGGTAAATCTTTCCCGAAGCTGAGGAGGATCTTCCTCAGCCTGGGCACAATGAATTCCAGCACCACGACAACCGCCAGAAAACTTCCTCCCGTCACGAGAGCCGGATATATAAGTGCCCCCGTGATCCGGGTGCGAAATTCTTCCATCCGGGCCAGAAGATCCGAGGCCCTGGAAAAGATCTTTTCCAGATTTTCGCCGGTTTGAGCCGCAATTAACATTTCACAAACGTATTCCGGAAAAAGTTTCCCCCTTTTGAAGGCTCGCACCAGATC
>JALWCD010000203.1:4807-6830 GCA_027036915.1 Thermodesulfatator sp.
TAATATCCAGGATCCCCTGAGAAACTCTCGATTCCCGGTGGGAAAGGAGCTCCAGAGCCCGGGTCAGGGATAGGCCACTTCTGAGAAGCACCGAGAGCTCCTTCAAAAGGAGGTGCGAGCCCGTAAATTTCATTCTCTTTCCACCACGGCCAGCAATTCCGAAGAAGTGGTAAGGCCGGTCAGGACCTTTTCCAGAGCATCCTGTCTCAGGGTCCTGAAGTTTTCCCTGAGGGCCCGGTTTCGAATTTCATGGGCATCGGAGGTGGAAAGAACCAGTTTCTTTAATTTTTCGTCCAGTTCGAGCACCTCAAAAATGCCAATTCTTCCCCTGTAACCCGTGCCCAGACACTCTTCACATCCCCGACCCCGGAAAAGTTCCACTTCCGAGTCTTCCGAAAGGCCCAGGGCCTTCAATTCTTCGGGTGAAGGACGATAGGGTTCGCGACAGGAGGGGCATATCCGTCTGACCAGACGCTGAGCAATGACTCCCTCCAGCGAAGAGGCTATGAGGTAGGGCTCTATACCCATATCCACCAGACGGGTAATGGCGGTGGGAGCATCGTTGGTGTGGAGGGTGGAAAGGACCAGATGGCCGGTGAGGGCGGCATGGACCGCGATTTCCGCGGTCTCATTATCCCGGATCTCCCCCACCAGAATTACGTCTGGATCCTGGCGCAGGATGGAACGCAGACCCGCGGCAAAGGTAAGCCCCACCCTGGGATTGACCTGCACCTGACCGATTCCGTTCACCTGATACTCCACCGGATCCTCGATGGTAATGATGTTCTTGTGGGGATAAAGCTCCCGCACCAAAAGCAACATGGCATAAAGGGTGGTGGACTTTCCGGCTCCGGTAGGACCGGTGGCCAGCACCAATCCGTAGGGCTTTTTGGCCAGGCGCTCCAGTTTGCGATAATCCTCCCGGGATAGACCAAGTTCCCCGAGGGTAAGTAAACGGTTGCTCTGTTCAAGAAGCCTCAGAACCACCCGTTCTCCGAAAATGGTGGGTAAAACCGAAACCCGAATGTCAAGTTCCCGCTCCCCTATCCTTATCCGCATCCGGCCGTCCTGGGGAACGAGCTTTTCCGCCACGTTTAGATTGGCCATAACCTTGATGCGGGCTACCACCTGAGGGTAAAGCTGGATGGGGAACCGACGGTACTCGTGAAGCACCCCGTCAAGGCGCAAACGAACCAGGACCTCTTTTTCCCCCGGATCGAAGTGAATATCCGAAGCTCCGGCCCGGGAAGCCCGGATGAGAACCCGGTTTATGAGGTTTACCACCGGGGCGTCCGAATAATGGTTCAAAAGATCGAGGGTTCGCTCCCCCTCTCCTTCCCCGGCCTCTTCCGAAAGACTGACTTCCGCCTCCTCCGAAAGCAGTCGGCCGAGCCTTTCCGAAAACTCCTCCGAACTTATCCTGCAGAACTTAACGGGTCTCTGAAATAAAAATCTTATTTCTTCCAGAGACTCCTCCGGGGTTTGGTCCGTAAAATAGACACAGGGAATTTCCCCTTCCCAGTCGAGAATCAACCGGCGTTTCTGAAAGTAAGCCGCCCCGAGCAAAGGCCCCCCAGCCATGGCCTGTCCTTCAAAATTCCCAGCAGGCGATACGCCAGGCGTCAAGCTCCGGCCTTTTCTTCATGGACGAAAACCCGAGATCATTGGCCTCCGGGCAAAAATCCTCAGGATCAAGCTCGTATTCCACCTGGAATACCGCCTTTCCATTCTCGATAAAAGGGAGCAACTTTCCGCATTCTTCATAATAAAAACATTCTTCGTTAAGTGCCCAGTCGAAATAAGGTTCCAGATCGGGAATCTGATCGAGGTCGTTCTTAAGCCCTACCGAAAGGCCGCGTTTATGAGCCTCCTCCGCCAGCCATAAGTTGTAATTTAGTTGATCCTCATAGGTAAGAGGAAATCCGCTCTCATTTTGATAGGCATCCACATTATCCGGCTCGACGCCGTCGCATCCTTTCTCTACCGCTAAATCCAGACGGGCTTCCATTATGGGGCCAAGCAC
>JALWCD010000204.1:0-641 GCA_027036915.1 Thermodesulfatator sp.
CGAAAGCGGATTCTGTGAGGCTAAGGAGCAAAAATATGAAAGGGTCTGGAAGTATCTTGAAAAGAAAAGCCTTGAGGAAGCCCGGAAAAATTTCGACAACGTAATCTTTTCTGTGAGGGAATTAATCCAAGAAAGAAACCAGAAAAGACTGGCCTACTATCGGAAACTGGGCCGATTGAGCAAAGAACTCCGTCGGGCCCTAGAGGAAGGGGATCCGGAAATAAGGCGTCTTTTCGCCAAGCAGGAAACCCGGAAGAGCTGGCAGACCTATTTCTCAAGGAAGACCCTTGAAGAGGATCTCAAGCTTATAAGAAAGTTTGTGAAGGATATCCCGGCTTACGGGAAAATAAAATTTGAGGAATGGGTAAAATAAGTCTGTCTTTAATGGGCTTGTTTCTGATCCTGTATTTTCCGGGCCCTCTCCTGGGGGAAACGTGCTCCGAATTTAAGCCCTGTCCCGGGATTAAGGAAAGGGCTTCTCCAGCGGAAACCCCGGCCCGAGACCGTTTCCCTCCGCTTCCCCCGGTAAAACTCGTTCCGGAAAGACCAAAACCGGTAAAAATTTCCTGGAGGGACTGGCCCCAAAAAAGTGATATCTCGGGAGCTCTCCGGGCCCGCGGCCATCACGCGCCCGGACCGGA
>JALWCD010000204.1:651-6800 GCA_027036915.1 Thermodesulfatator sp.
GTCTTGAAAGAACCCGGGGATGCCGGCTGCGATGCGGAGAGGGGATCTTTGAGACGGGTCTTAAGTTCCGCAAGCCCTGGATCTTCGGCCGGAAATGGACCCTTTACGGTTACGCCCTGTTCAAAGGTGGAATCTACGATTTTCTTAAAGACGATCGTCGCACCCTGTATCTTGATCTTCGCGAACTTAAACTGGTATACGGGGATCCACTGGTTCTCATGCCCCAAAAGTTTCAGTTTAGTCTGGGACGGCAGTACCTAACCGAGGATTCCGGGATCTGGTATCGCAACTATCTTGACGGTTTGCGTTTTGATTACCGGAGGGGTCGCCTGGGGCTTTATTTTTTCGCCGGGGGGAGACTTGAGGATTCCCGGGTAAGCAACTCCGAAGAAACCGTAAACCTCAAAGGACACCTCTATGGGCTTGCCCGAGTCTTTTATCGGGATTGGCTTAAGGAGGGGGCGATTGAACTTCTCTATGAACACATTGACCCCGAGGGGGATGATTCTTATCCCTTCTACAGGACTATCGTCCCCAAAAATCGCCTTCTCTGGCTAAACTTTGAGGCCCATAAGGCCTGGCCCTCGGGTTTCAGGGCCTGGCTCAGGTTCTCCAGGGTGTGGGGACAAACCGAAAGGATAAATCTCGTCCGTCCCTCTCCCTGTTCGGGGGAGAGGAGGATTCTGGGGAGAGAAACCATTTCCACCGGGGGATTCCTCTGGGAAGGGGGATTTAAATTTTGGGACGGAGGGAAAGGCTTCGGGTTTGTGGTGGCCCGCGCCGAAGGAGACAAGCTTTATGTCCAGCCGCGCCTGGCCAACAATCGCCGCCTCCTTTTCGGTCGGCAAAGGCTGCGCTTTTTCGGTGATCTGGCCCATCCGCGGCTTGAAAATCTCCTGGTGTGGAACCTTTTCGGAGGGCTGCGTATAGGTTCTCTTCTCGGAGGGGAAACCCGGCTGGGAATCGTCTTTCTTAAATATCAAAGGGTGGCCGGGAACGAAAGGGTGAGGTTTTCGCGGTGTCTCGGCTCGCCCTTAAAACCTGGAAAGAAGGACCTGGGAGAGGAGCTGGACCTGATCCTTGAGTGGCAAAGGATGGGAGCCCGGAGCAACTGGTCTTTCCGTCTGGTAGGTTCTTATTTCTGGCCGGAAGAGGCTTTTGAAAACCGAAAACCCGCCTACAGGATCTATTTCAACCTGCGATGGCTTATAAAACGCATGCCTTAATCCTAGGATTTCTGCTCCTCGGGGCCTTTATTTTCTCAGGGGCCTGGGCCTGGGCCTGGGGGAAAGAAGTAATCTCCGTAGAAGAAGCCCTAAAGGGTTATCTTGCTATACGAGAGCGGGAGATTGAGCTTGCCTCTTCGGATCCCTCCTTGGCCCATCGGGCCGCTATAAGATGGCTAAGAGAAGCGAACCTTCCGGAATCCTCGGTGTTGATGAAAGTTCTTCCCGGAAGAAAAAAACTGCGCGAGGAGGCTTTTGCTCTTCTTGAAGACCTCCTTAAGGTCGGATATTTACCCGCGGGGCGCACGCTCTTTTTCCATCTCTATCTCCTTGATCGGGAAAAGGCCCTGGACTTTCTTCCGAGGCTCTGTCAGATGGACCGCGGGAATGTTTACGGTTTTTGTTACCTGATGAATTCCTCTCCTCCTGAACCCGAAAGATTGCAGACCACGCCCCAGGCCCTCCTTACCCTCGGAAGGGCCATAGAACTGGGTTATTTTCCGGGAGGTCTGGCCAGAGCCCGGAAGTACTTCCTCCTGGCCTATCATCTGGGCCTTGAGGAAGGGGCCAGCGCCCTGGCCAGAACTTATCTGCGGGAGGCGAAGGGGAAAAAGTTCGTCTGCAGCTTGCCTGAAAGTTCTACCTACCAGGAATTTCTGCTTCACAAGAAACAAGCCCGGGAAATTCCTTTAAAAAAGGCCATTCGATGGTACAGGGCCACCACGAGAACTTACGAAAAACTTTATCGCATCGTGCGCTTAAACGCCCTCCTCAAAGAAAGACCGCTTTCGGTTCAGGAAAAGCTCTTTTTCGCCTCCAGAGGGGTTACCCTGGCCTGGAGAGACCTCGTTCCGCCCGGAAAAAGAGGCCCCTCACCTGAAACCGGGATACCCTCCCTTACCCGAAAGGCTCTAGAGTGTGAGATGGCCGGTAAGTGTTCCGTAGAAGAGGCCAGGGCTCTCCTTCTTAAGGCCTGCTATGAGGGTGAAAGAAGTGCGGAGGTGGCTCTGGCAGACTTTCTTGCGGATCCCTTTTATAGGTTTGAGGTCTATCGTTATCACGCCCTAAAAGGAAACGCGGCGGCTTTATCCCGCCTGGTGTCCTGGCTTTTGGAGAAGGGGCACCCTGAGGAGGCCCGAAGGTGGCTTGAGTGGGGTAAAAGATGGGGGATGCCTTCCGAAAGGCTTTATCTTATGCAAAGCGAACTTTTACTGAGACAGGGCAGAACGGAAGAGGCCCTCGATCTTCTCAAAAAACTTTTTCAGAGCGGCAGTTGCAGGGCCCTTGAGCAACTATTCCGGCTCTTTCCTGAGGAGGCTTTAAAACTCACCATACCTGATAATTGTTTTCTTCCCCCGGAATTGATAGGCAGGGCCTATCTTAAAAGCGGGAACTTAAAGAAAGCCCTTTTCTATTTTTTAAAGGTTCCGGCGAAGGAAAGGACTCCCCGGCTGAAAAAGACGATAGGAGGGCTTTATTTCCGGCTGGGAGAGGCGGAGAAGGCCAAAAAATGGTTGCTCAGGGCCGCCAAAGAGGGAGAGCCTCTTAACCGCAGGGAGAAAATGTTTCTGGCCGAGGAACTTTTCCGCCTGGGAATAAAAGACGGAACCATTTATATGGGGCTGGCCTTAAGAAGCAAAGGCCTCAAGGCCCTATGTTGCGCATTTCTGGCCGCTAAAGAGGGAGAGCCGGGAGCCGTTTTCTTTCTGGTGAGGACCCTCTGGCGCAACCCCGAGCTTCAAGTCGGACTCCAGAAAATCCTCAAAAAGGACGCGTGTGAATGTCTTCCTCGATAAAAAGCTTAAGGCGCACCTTCTTGTATTCCCGGAGGGTCCTCAGGGCCAGATGATCCGGAAGGTCGTATTTCCGGGAGAGTTCGGCGATGCGTGCCGTAAGATCCTTTTTGGCATGGATCATGGTGTAAAGATTGTAAGGCCAGGAGGGGTAGGTTTTCCGTTCGTAGCAGTGGGTTATCCCGGGCTCGCGGGAGAGGGCGAGGCCCACCTCCTCAAGCCGCTTCCCCAGCACGCGCCAGGCCACCATGACGTTCTCCTTAAAGCCCGCCTTAGTATGCCGGACAAGTCCCGCAAACCGCCGCATCACCCCGCGGGAGAGCATCTCCCGGATCCAGGAGAGGATCTCTTCTTCGGAAAATCCGAGAGAGCGCGCCACCTCGTTGAAAGGACGAGGGGTTAAGGGAAGAGGCTCCTGAAGGGCCCTAACCAGGCGCACGGTTTCTTCATCCGGGACAACCGTCTCCCGCACGCGGGAGAAGGCCCCGTCTCCGGCGGTGCCCTCCTCAAGGTCAAAGACCACCGAGATGCGAAAGACCCGTTTTATGGGAAGGAGAAGGAGGTCTTCGGCCCGAGCCCTCCGGGCGATCTTTTGGGCCTCTTCGGAAAGATCCCGGCCCGGGGGCACGGCCAAGGTGAACCAGAAATTGAAGCGGTGGTCGCGGAGATAGTTGTGGCTTACTCCGGGATGGGCGTTTATAATGCCTGCGGCCTCCTCCACCCGTTCCTCCGGCACGGAAAGCGCGGCCAGCGTGGTCCTGTAGCCCAAGGCCTGGGGGTTAAAGATGGCCCCGATCTGGCGCAGGACCCCCTCCTCGGTAAGACGCGAAAGCCTCGCGAGGACCTCCTCCTCCGAAAGACCGAGCCTTTTTCCGATCTCGGAGAAGGGCCGCGGAACAAGGGGAAAATCCTTCTGAATGAGATTTAAAAGCTTGCGATCCAGGATTTCCATAGCTTAAATATAGTCTTGATAGGACTTTTCCCTATTATCCTCGGGAGAGGAGGAGATGGCAAGCAGGGTTTATTTTGTGGATCTTCATTTAAAGAAAAAGACCACCCTTCTTGAGAAGGTGGACGTCCTCCTTGAAGCCCTTGAGCTTTCCGGGCGTTTCCGGAAGGGGGCGCTGGTGGCGGTGAAGCTTCACTTCGGGGAGGAGGGAAATCTCGCCCATCTCCGCCCCCAGTGGGTAAGGCGGGTGGTGGAGTATTTGAGGCGACTTGAGGTTAAGCCCTTCCTTACGGACACCAACACCCTCTATCGGGGAAGTCGTTCGGATGCTGTGGTGCATCTTGAGACCGCCGTCCGGAACGGGTTTGACTTTGCGGTGGTCGGGGCCCCGATCGTAATCGCCGACGGCCTCCGGGGGAACACCCACGAGGTGGTGGAGATGGACTTTCCGGTGCTCAAAAAGTTTTACGTAGCCAAGGAGATCGCCCGGGCCGACGGTCTGGTGGTGCTCACGCATTTCAAAGGGCATGAGCTTTCGGCCTTCGGCGGGGCCGTAAAGAATTTGGGCATGGGATGTGCGGCGAGAAAGGGAAAGCTTGAACAGCACTCCACCGTGGCCCCGAAGATAGACAAGAAGCGGTGTGTGGCCTGCGGGACCTGTGCGGAGTTCTGTCCGGTGGGGGCTCCGGAGCCGGCGGAAGGGGTGAAAAGGCCCCGTTACCGCATAAACGAGAAACGCTGCATCGGTTGCGGGGAGTGTATCGCGGTCTGCCCGGAGGAGGCCATCAAGGTCCAGTGGAACGAGCAGGCCGAACTTTTTATGCGCAAGATGGCGGAGTACGCGGCCGCAGTGCTCTCCGGAAAGAGAGGCCGGGTGGTGTTCCTTAACTTCGTGCTTCAGGTCTCCCCGGCCTGCGACTGTTATCCCTTTAACGATTACCCCTTGGTGCGGGATATAGGGATTCTCGCCTCCGAGGACCCGGTGGCCCTGGATCAGGCAAGCGTGGACCTGGTGAACGCCGAGGGGGCACTTTCGGGCTCACGGGTTGAGGGGGCCGGGCCCGGGGAAGATAAGTTCCGGAGGCTTTATCCGGAGATTCCCTGGGAGGTTACACTTGAGCACGCCGAGGCCATCGGCCTCGGAAGCCGGAAATACGAGCTGGTAAGGCTTGAGGCATGAGGTTGCCCGAGGAGTGGCGCAGGGTGATCCGGGAGACGGCGGAGAGGGTCTTCGGCCCCGGAGCGGAGGTCTACCTTTTCGGAAGCCGGGTGGATGACACCCGGCGGGGAGGGGACATAGACCTTTACGTGGTCCCCGGGGAGAAAGACGATCTTTTTGAAAGAAAGACCCGGTTTCTGGTAGAGCTCTGGAAGAGACTCGGGGAGCAGAGGATAGACGTGGTCCTTTCCCGGGACCCGGAGCGAGCGATAGAAAAGGTGGCCCGGGAGGAGGGAATCAGGCTTTGAGGAAATAGAGGATGGCGTTCAGACCCTTTGAGAGGTTAAAGGAAAAGATTCGGGTGGAGGAGCTTCCCAAGGGGCCGGAAAGGCCGCTTTGTGCGGAAGACCCGGAGGAGTTTTTTCGCAAGGTCAAGCCCCTTGAGGATCGCAATCTCTTCTGGGCTCTGTGTCCCCGCAGGCCCTATCGGGAAAAGGAGGAGTCGTGGCCGCCAAGGCCCCTTAAGATCCGCGTCTGGCAGACCTCGGAGTACATGGAGGGGCGGGCTCCGGGGGTCTCCATGGCCCTGCTTGAGGAGCTTCGGGAGGGGCGCATGGCCGTAAGCCGCGTGCTTGATCTTCACGGACTTACGGTTCCGGAGGCCGAAATAGCCTTTCATGAGTTCTTGCGGGAGTGTCTCTTCCGGGGCGACCGCTGCGTGCTCATCGTGCACGGGCGGGGACTTTCCTCCCCGGACAAACCGGTGTTAAAAGAAAGGGTGAAGTTCTGGCTTGAGAGAGGGCCCTTGAGGCGTCACGTTCTGGCCTACGCCAGCGCACGACCATGTGATGGGGGCCCCGGAGCGACTTATGTGCTTTTAACCTCTAAACCATGGAAAAAGAGATAAAAAGACCGGCCCACGGACGGAATAAGGTTCTAATTCACGGGCTTCCCGGAACCGGGAAGACTACCCTGATTGAAAGGGTGGCGGAGGGGCTTTCCGGGCCGAAACGGGGATTCAT
>JALWCD010000205.1 GCA_027036915.1 Thermodesulfatator sp.
GGGGAAAGGGGCCGCCCGGCGGGCCATCCTTACGGCGGCCCGGTCAAGCACCCGGTGGCCGGAACTCCGCACCACTTCCACCGATAAGAGTTTTCCGGTGGACGAAATGACGAGCCTCAACTCCACCCGTCCCTCGTAGCCCCGCATCCGGGCCAGCCGGGGATAAAACCTCTTTTCCTTTATGCGGGAGAGGATGAGCGCAAGATAGGAGGCCTTCTGCGCCTCGCGCAGGCCCTGATTCGAAACCGCGGAAGGAAGATCCGCACTCCTGGCCGAGGGACCTTTCTCCGCACTTTCCGTGGAAGGTTTTTCTCCGGCCTTTGTCTTCCTTTCCGGAGAAAGATCGTTCTTTTCCTCCGTGGAGGATTCCCTGGGGAAAGATTCTTTTTTCCGGGGAAGCTCTGACGGAACGGGGGCTTTTTTGAGCTCTGATCGGGGCTCAGGCCTGGATCCCTCGGGCTTTGAGGCCGACTTTGAAAGGCGGTCCTCGGGTTTTAGCGGTTTCTGGAGTTTTTTGAGCTTGCGGGAGATAGCTTTTTCGGGCTCTTTTTGCGGGCTTTTCGGCGAGGTCTCGGGCCGGCCCTGGGATTTTGGGTTCGCCTTTAGGCCCTCGGGGAGTTTTTCCGGGCCGTAAAGGGCAAAGGAAAGGACGACTTTTTTCTTCCCGAAGGGCCTTACCGGCGGGGCTTTCAGGGAGGATATTTCTAGACCTAAAAGGCCAAAGTGAAGGAGAATGGATAGTAAAAGGGTGAGAAGGAGGAGGCGATTCGGGGTCATGGCCTGGGGGGTTTTTCGGTGATAAGGCTTATGTTTTTCGCCCCGGCCAGCCGGGCGGCGTCCATGGCCGAGACCACCGCGGAAAGCGGCGCCCGCCGGTCGGCCTCAATGAGGACCCGTTTCTCCTCAGCGGAAGAAAGTCTCCCCCGAAGGAGTTCTACCAGTTCCGGCCCCCGGGTCTTTTGCCCTTCGAAGAAGATTTCTCCGTTCCGCTTCACCTGAAGGGTAAGCGGGGCGCGGACCGCGGTTCCGCTCACCGCCCGGGGAAGTTCCAGCTCAAGCCCCTCGCGCTGCACGAAACTTGAGGTGAGAAGGAAATAGACGAGGAGAAGAAATACGATATCGATGAGGGCCGTGAGGGGGAGACTCACCTTCGGGCTGGGCCGGGTTTTAATAATCCTCATGACGTTTTCTTTCCCGGAAGGCCTTGAGCAACACCGTGGCCGCCTCGGAGAGTTCCTGTTCTATCCGGGCCAGTCGCCCCTCAAGGTAGGATAACCCCACCATCACCGGGATGGCCACCGTAAGCCCTGCGGCCGTGGTGAGCATGGCCTCCCAGATGCCTCCGGCGAGGGCCGAGGGGGTAACCCGCGACCCCAGGGCCTCCACGGTCTGAAAGGCCTTGATCATACCGATCACGGTGCCGAGAAGTCCGAGAAGCGGGGCCAGGTTCCCGATGAGGGCAAGCAACCCGAAATAGCGCGAAAGGCGGGAGAGCTCCCTTTCCGCGGCCGAGGCGAGCAAACGCTCCACGGTTTCCGGGTCGGCAAGGCCCAGGGAAAGCCCCTCGTAAAGAAAGTGTCCCAGAAGGCCCCCGCTTCGGGCGGACTCCCGGCGGGCCCCCTCAAGGTCCCCGGAGAGCACCCTTTCCGCCACCCTCTCCACCAGTTCCCGATCCCGGGGCAGGGCCCGGTGGAGCCGGATCAGTCTTTCCAGGAACACGGCCAGCCCCAGCACCGAGCACCCCAGAAGGGGCCACATCAGGACCCCGCCCTTCTCGACCACCCACCACAGGTTCATCCTGAATCCTCCCGGCCCATGGTCAGGCTCAGATTGTACCTCCTATCTTGCCGCTCCGGGAGAAGAGTAGCCGGCCTTACGGTCGGATCTCGAAGGTGAGGGTCGCGGAGAAATCGATCTTGTGGTTGCAGACGATCATCCATATCCCCGGTTTTTCGATCTTGATGCGGGCCAGACCCCGGGAGTCGCTGCGCACGATCACCGGGAAGGGATCTTTTTCCGACCAGTAACCGGCATAGGTGGCGTAAACGAAGGTGGAAAGGGGTCGGCCCTCGAAGAGAATCCTCACCGGGAAGTAGTCTCCGGGGCGCACCTTCGCCGGATTTGCAAGGGGTACGATCTCCAGACGCTGTCCCAGGATGCGGTCCGGTCGTCCCCGGTCGGATCGTCCCGAAACGAGAAGAGCCTTGGCGAACTTCCCGGAGGGAACGCTTTTCGGAGTACCCTTCCTCACCCGGCTCACTCCCACCACGTAAAGCCCTTCCTCCTCAAGGGACACGAAGGCCGCAAGATGGCCGTGGCGTGGGGAAGGCCGGTCGCCTTCCATGCGGGGTCTTTTTTCTATCCTTTTTACCGGGATGTTCTTTCCGGAAGGTGTGAGGACCAGGAAGCGGCTGAGGCTTTCCGGAGGCAACATGAGATCCTCGTGGGGAAAATTGTGCCCGAACATGACCCGGATCTCGGCTGTGGCTTTCGCCGGAAGATAGAACGAGGGGAGATAGAGCCAGAGATCATGCCCCCGGGCGGAAGCCACTCCCCACAGAAAAAGGAACACCGCGCCTAAAAACACTTTTTTCTTCATGGTCTTTCCCTCCTTTTTGGGATTTTTTACCAGTCCATGGAGAGGCGCACGAGCCAGGTGGCGCCCCACCATTCCCGGTCCGGTTCCCCGTAATCGGAGTCGAAGATGTTGTTGCCTTCAAGCGAGAGCCTGGCTGCCCCCAGGTGCTTGATGAGTTTGAGATCCACCAGGGAATAGCTGCGGGTCTCCTCGGTGTTTTCCGGGTCCGTGTACATCTCGCTTACGAACTGGAAACCGAGATCCAGGGTGAGCCCCAGCCCGGGATGTTTCAGCACCAGGTGGGAGGCCAGGTTGTGATGGGGCACGAAGGTCAGCTCCTTTCCGGTGTCCCGGTCTTCGGTATCGGTGTAAGTATAGGAGAGATTGAGAAAAGCGCGTTCTTTCAGGATCTCCATTTTGAGGGCGGTCTCGATTCCCTGGGTGTAGGCCTTGCGGGCATTGCGAAAGGTGCGGATTTTCTCGGCGGTGCCGTCCTGATCGATGTCCCGGTAGGTGTAGTAGCGGATGATCATGTCGCGGACGTCGTTACGAAAGAGGGTAAAACTCACGTGGAACCTTTCTCCCCAGTCTTTTTCGAGCCCCAGGGAATATCCCCAGGAGGTTTCGGCTTCGAGATCCGGATTGGAGACGTAAAAATAGTCTCCGTGGGGATAGGGTTCGGTGTAGAAGGCCTGGCGGATGGTGGGAGCCTTGAATCCCCGACCCACGGAGCCCCGGATGCGAACCCCGGAGGCCATCTTCCAGAGGAATCCCACCTTGGGACACACCTCGGTACCGTAAACCGAGTGATGATCGAGACGGGCCCCGAGGTAAAGGTTCAGGGGAAGATCCCAGGCCTCCTCTATCTCGTCCTGAACGTAAAGGCTGGTTATGTCCATTTTGCGATGGGAAAAGGTATAGTCCAGCTCTTCGTTTCGGTATTCGCCACCCAGGGTTATAAGGTGCCGGTCTCCCACAGGGTGGAGATAACGGGCCTCGATTACGCGGTAATACATGTCTCCCCGGTAAAGGGCGTAGGGATAAGGATCGGACCCGCGGCTTTCCCCTTTGAACTTCCAGTCGTAGTAGTAGGCCCTGAGCGTGAGTTCCGCATCTTCGGGGAGAAGGAGTTTTACGTAAGGAGAGAAACGATATTTCCAGCCCTTCTGTTCCATGTAGGTATCCCGGGTGCGATAATCCCTTTCGCGGATCTCTTCCTGGGCCTCAATTTTAAGGCCCAGCTTCACGTTCGGCCGGAGGTCGTAGGTGAGACGGGTGATGAGGGTCTTGCGTTCATAGTCCTCATCCCGGCTGCTGCGCACTCCGTAGGCCCCCATCTCCGAGGCCTCCCGGGCCGCCTGGAGGAGCACTCCGTAGTGGCCCTCCCGGGTGCCCCAGTAGAGGGATTCCAGGTTGGTGTCGTAGCTCCCGTAACCCGCGGAAAAGCCGTAGGTGGGTCTTTCCGGCACCTCCCGGGTGATGATGTTCACCACTCCGGCCAGGGCGTCGCTTCCGTAGAGGACCGAACTCGGCCCGCGCACCACCTCTATGCGCTCGATGAGGGCCGGGGGAATCTGGTTGAGACCTATGCCGGAATCCCCCATACCTTCGCCCCTCACCCTTTCTCCGTCCACCAGGATCAGACCGTAGCCCTCGTTGAAGGAAAGTCCCCGGATGAGGGAGCGCCAGGCGGTAATACCCGGGGCGTCCTCGTCCCGGATGAAGATTCCGGGAAGATACCGCAGAAGGTCGCTTACGGTCTGGGCGCTTGAGCGTTCGATTTCCTCCCGGGTGATTACCGAGGCCTCGAAGGGAAGATCTTCAAGAGGATGGGGCGTGCGGGTGGCCGTGACCACCACTTCCCCTTTCTCTTCGGGAAAACCCCTTCCCGAAAAGAAGAACAGAAGGACCACCGCCACCACTCCGATGAACCACCATCGACCGTCTCTCATGAGGCGCCCCTCCTTTTGTGATATTTTTTATAATTTCGTGCTACTATAACTACCAGAGGATACGTGTCAAGTTTTTAAAAATAGTAACACGATGAAGAGGGATCGAAGATGTGTTAATAAAGAGGGGCTATGCGGCTTTATCCCTTCTCGGCCATTGTTGGGCAGGAGGAGATGAAGCTTGCCCTCAAGCTCTGCGCGGTGAACCCGCGGCTTTCGGGGGTGCTCCTTTCCGGAGAAAAGGGCACGGGCAAGTCCACCGCCGCCCGGGCGCTTTCCCGCCTCATCGAAGGCCCTTTTGTGAACCTTCCCCTCTCGGTAACCGAGGAACGCCTGACCGGTCACCTTTGCCTGGAGGAGGCCCTAAAGCACGGGCGAAGGGTCTTTGTTCCCGGGCTTTTGGCTCAGGCCGAGGGCGGAGTGCTTTATGTGGACGAGATCAATCTTCTACCTCCCTCCATCGTCTCCCTTCTTCTTTCCGCCGCCGAGTCCGGGCGCTTCCTCCTTATCGGTTCCATGAATCCCGAGGAGGGTCTCCTCTCCCCGCAACTCCTTGACCGTTTCGGTCTCTATGTGGAAGTCTCGGCCGAAAGGGACCCGAGCCTGCGGGTTGAGATCCTGAGACGGCGTCTCCTCTGGGAGATGGATCCCGAGAGTTTTGAAAAGAGCTTTGCGGAGGAGGAAAGGGGGCTCCGTGAGGAAATCTTAAAGGCCCGGAGGTTGCTTTCCGGGGTGAGGATTTCGGGCTATCTTCGGGCCCTCATGGCCCGGCTTGCGCTTGAGGCCGCCGCGGCCGGTCACCGGGCGGAGATCTTTCTTTTAGAGGCCGTCCGGGCGCAGGCGGCCCTTGCGGGCCGCTCCGAGGCCACGCCGGAGGATCTTGAGGCTGTGGCCGAACTGGTTCTCGCCCACCGGAGACGGGAAAGATCACGGAAAAGTCCCCGGCCCGAAAATAAACCCGGGGAGGAAAACAATGAAGACCGTAAACCCCCTCAGGAGCATTCCTTCCCGAAGAAAAAAGAACCCCCTGGCGGTCCTTCTCCGGAGGCGCCGGCCGAGGGTCAGGATAGAGGAGAGAGGCGTAGCGAGACCGAAATGGCTGAACCCGAGGAGGTAAGGCCCGAAGAGGGCGAGGACAAAGTCTTTTCCGTGGGAAAGATCTTTCGGGTGAGGGAGTTTAGCGGCCAGCGCGAACGGCTTAAGCCGGTTGAGATTTTCGGTAAGAGATCTAAGGGATATTCCCTTACCGGAAGGGGATATTTCGTAAGGGCTGTCCCATATAGGGGGGAGGGGGAGATCGCCTTTATCCCCACGGTTCTTTCGGCGGCCTTAAAACAGAGGATCCGCGGGGGTGGTCCTGGAAGGCTGATTATCCGTAAGGAGGATCTGCGGGCCAGGCTCAAGCTGGTGAGAAGCGCTCGCCTCGTGGTCTTCTGTGTGGACGGTTCGGGTTCCATGGCCGCCGAGGCCCGCATGCGGGAAACCAAGGGGGCCATCATGAGCCTCCTCCTTTCGGCCTATCAAAAACGCGACCGGGTGGCCCTTATGGTGTTTCGCGGGGATAAGGCCCGGATGGTCCTTCCGCCCACCAATTCCGTGGATCGGGCCGCAAGGGTCCTTGCGGAGCTTGCGGTGGGAGGCTCAACCCCGCTTCCCGACGCCCTTAACGAACTTTATCGGTGGCTTGCAGATCTACGCCGCAAAGATTCCCGTATTCTCACCACTGTTATTCTCATCACCGACGGCCGGGGCAATGTGAGCCTTACCGGTAAACCGCCGCGGGAGGAGATCGAAACTCTGGCCGGAAGACTGGCCGCGGACTTTCCCGAGGTGGAATTCGTGGTGGTGGACACCGAGACCGGATCGGTGAGGCTCGAGATGGCCCGAAGACTCGCCGAGCTTCTCTCCGCCCGCTACTTTACCCCCGAGGCCCTCCGGGCCGATAGACTTTACGAGATTGCGAGAGGTGAAACATGAAAAGACCGGTATTTCCTTTTACCGCCATCGTGGGCCAGGAGGACATGAAGCTCGCCCTGATTCTCAATGTCATTGACCCCGGAATCGGGGGAGTCCTCATTCGGGGGGAGAAGGGCACCGGAAAGTCCACGGTGGTGCGAGCTCTGGCGGATATTCTACCGGAGATCGAGGTGGTGGAGGGCTGCCCCTTCTCCTGCGATCCGGACTCACCCGAAAGCCTCTGTCCTTTCTGTAAAGATCGCCTTGAGAAGGAAGGGCGCCTTCCCCGCACCAGGCGAAAGGTGCGGGGA
>JALWCD010000206.1 GCA_027036915.1 Thermodesulfatator sp.
AAGTTTTTCCGAAGACCGTGTCTTCGGGACCTATCTCCACGGGATCTTTTTCCATGACCGCTTTCGGGAGGCCTTTCTGAACTACATACGCCGGGCGGTGGGCCTTGCGGAAAGACCCACCCGCCCCTACGTCGAAAGGGTGGGGGCCAGCCTCGACCGCGTGCTCTCTCAGCCGGCCTTTCGAGCCTTCTTCGAACGCCTCGAAGATACTATCGAACCTCGATGAACTTCGAGTCCTCCCCTCCTCTCTCCGGGAAGTTTTTTCCCTCCCAAACCCTCTCCCACAGAGGGAGGAGGACTTTTTAATTTCTTTCCAGGAAGAGGACGCGGGTCTTTCCGGCGGTGGTAGTCAGGGGAGCGGACGGAAGGGAAAGGAGTTCTCGCGAGGGGAGGGGATAGAGGATCTCGTGGACTCGGAGCCCTTCTTCCAGGGGGTGAGTGGAGAGGGGCTTCGGGGCGAGGTCCCGCCATTCTTCCAGGACACCCGGCTGATCCACGAAAAGCGTTTCCGGGAGTTCGGGAAGCACCGGAAGGAGCGCCTTCCAGGCGGCCATCCTTTTCTTTAAGGCGGGAAGCTCCCAGGTCGGCTCCCGGGGTTCAACCACCCATCGGGGGAAGCGGACCTCGATGGTATCTCCCACGATCAGACGCGAGAGGAAACGGCTCTTTTCTTCGAGGCTCTTCAGTTCCTCGTCCAGGGCCTCGAGCCTGGCGTCCAGGCGCTCGGCCAGGGCCAGGCGCACCCGGGCCGAAAGCACCGGGTCTTCCCCTTTATCGGGACGGCCAAGGAGGGCCCGTTTGATGTCCGAGACGCTTTCCTCAAGGGGCTCCGGCGTGCCCTTGAAAAGGGCCACGTTTTCCGGGCTGCGCATCATGCGCCCCCATTCCTCGTAGCCTGAAACCAGATCCAGGAAGGCCTGGAGCTTGTCCCCCAGAGGGGGAGGATAGAGGAATCTCACCCGGCCCTCTTCGGAGAGGGCTTGGGCTACACCTTCCGGAGGGTATTCCGCCGGGCGCAGGAGAACCAGGCGATCCACGACCTTAAGGGCCGCCTCGGCCAGATCCCGCCGCAGATAGGTCTGAGGGTAAAGAAGAGCCTCCACACCCGAAGCATAGCCCATAAGAAGAGGGGGTCAAGCGGTGAAAATTTGTCAACGAATGGAACTGCCGGTAATGTTGGGCGAACTTGCCGCGGGACTCCTTCCGGGGCCCAAGGCCGTGGGCCTTATTACTCTCTCTGTCCTTCCGGAATTCGCACGTAGAGGTGGGGTGGATCTTGCGGGTTTGGGGCTTATTCTGCTCAGGGAACTCTTCTTCGGGCTCACCATCTTCGGGGTAGATTCGTGATGTTAGGGCTTACGCGGTGGACTTGCGGGTGAGGGGCAAGGTCCTGACCTTTGCCCTGGTAGTCTCTCTGGTCATGGCCTTTCTCGCAGAGGAAGCCGGACTCCATCGCGTGATAAGGGCCTTCCTGGCCGGACAATTCGTGCGACCGGAGATTCATGCGACCCGAGGTCTATGAGATTATTGCGGGCCGTTTTTACGGCCTGAGTTACGGTTTCCTGCTTCCGGTGTTTTTTCGTGACCCTGGCCTTTCACCTGCACTGGAGTCTGGAGGCCGTTTTCTGGCTTCTGGCCGCCTCTCTTACTCTGGTGGCCATCCCGGGAAAATTCCCGGCAGCCGGATCGGGTTTGAGGTTCTTCGGTATTAACGGAAATGGAACCACTTCATCTTCCGAAGCGGAACCAGAGGTCCCAGGCGATGGCCGCCAGGGAACAGAGGAAGATCACGGTGTAGTTCCACCGTTCCTTGGAGACCACCAGGCTGGCCACGAGGTAGCGCAGGGCTTCCAGATCCGTAGGCGAGAGAGTGGTCTTTTGCTCCAGTTTCTCCAGGAGTTGCAGCTCCTCGATGGTCCGCCGCCGTCGGGCCGCAATGAAAGAGCGGAAGAGAAAGAAGACCAGGTTGCCGCACACGCCCAGATACCACAGGAGGTCTATGC
>JALWCD010000207.1 GCA_027036915.1 Thermodesulfatator sp.
CTCCGGCCGGACCTCTTCCAGGCTCAGATCCACCGGAACTTCATAGCCTCGTTTCCCGCGGATCTTACCCTTCCTCAAGGAAGCCACTTCCACCCCGAAACCCTCTTCTCTCAAGCGCCAGTAGGGATAAAGGAGTTCACTGTCCTCGAACTGGTCTGCACTCAGGATCAGGGCTTTCATGGTTCCCCCCTCAGCATAAAGATGGGTTTTGCTCTTTTCCTATGATAAACTGTAAAGCCGGATTCTGCGAGGGGATTTCGGTGAACGGCGGGCGCAAAGTGTTGCTGGCCTACGATGGTACCGGTCCTTCGAGGGTGGCGATTTCTTATCTAAATGAGGTCTTCGGTCATCGTCAGGCCTTTGGGGTTACCGTGTGCGTAGTCGCCCGCCGTCCTCCCGCTTATCTCCTTCGGGGTGGAGGCGGAAGATCGTTTCTTGAAAGGGAGGCCCTTCTGGAAAAAGCCATCTCCGAAAACCTGGCCCGGGCCCGGAGTATCGCCCGGAGAGGACGCGAACTCCTTTCGGCCTTTCCCGAGGAGGCGGTGGACCTGAGGGTCACCCTCCAGACCGGGGATCTGGCTTACGAAATCATCAGGGAGGCCGAAAGCGGCTATTACGACGCCATCGTGGTGGGCCGAAGGGGGCTTTCGCGTGCCACGCAGGGTTTTATGGGAAGCGTTTCTTACAAGCTGGCCGAACATGCCCGCGTTCCGGTCTGGATGGTGGCCGGCAGGAAGTGGAATTCCAGGGTGCTGGTGGCCGTGGATCTGGGGGAGCCGGGTTTCCGGGTGGTGGACCATGTGGCTTACATTTTTGCCGGTGATCCCCGGGTGGAAATCACCCTGTTACATGTGGTCTATCCCTGGACCGGGGCCGGTCCCCGTACCGAGACCCTGAAGAAGATGGAACACGAACTTGAGGAGGCCGAGGAGGAAAAGGCCCGGATCTTTTTCGAGAAGGTTAGGGAACGTTTTGAGGAGGAAAGGTTTCCTCTGGAGAGGGTCCGGGTCAAAATCGTGCGTTCCATCTTCGGGCCGGCTTCGGCCATCCTGAAAGAGGCCCGCAGAGGGCGTTACGGCACGGTGGTGGTCGGCCGCCGGGGGCGCGGGGGATTCAAAGGGCTTCTTCTCGGTTCGGTCTCTACCAAAATCATCTCCACTTTAAAGGATCGGGCGGTATGGCTCGTGAGCTGAAGTGCCCCATCTGCGGGAGACCAACCTTCTGGAAGGGGAATCCCTATCGCCCCTTCTGTTCCGAGCGCTGTAAACTGGTGGACCTTGATCGCTGGTTTTCCGAGGAGTATCGCTTATCCGTGCCCCGGGATCTCTGGGAGGATAAGGAAAAGGAGGGGGAAGATGGAAAGGTATGAGGTGGTGATTATCGGTTGCGGTCCGGCCGGGCTTCAGGCCGCAATCCATGCGGCCCGGAGAAAACTTCGCACCCTTATCTTCGGAAAACCCGAGGCCAGTGCCCTTTACCGGGCCCACATGGAAAACTATTTCGGCCTTGCGGGAAAGGTCCCGGGAAAGGAGCTTCTTGAGACCGGGCTCTCACAGGCCCTGCGCTTCGGGGCCGAGCATCGGGCCGAGGATGTGGTAAGGCTTGAGCCGGTGGGGGAGGAATTCAAGGTGGTGCCGGAGTCCGGAAGAGAGGTCCTGGCCGAAGCCCTGATCCTGGCCTTGGGGGTCTCCCGGCGCAAGAAAAAGATCAAGGGCGAGGCCGAGCTTACCGGGAAGGGGGTCTCTTACTGTGTGGACTGTGACGGGTTCTTTTTCCGGGGAGAGCCGGTGGCCGTGGTGGGAGAGGGAAGTGCGGCGGTGCACGGGGCCCTTACTCTTTCGCGCCTGGCCTCCGAGGTCTATCTGGTGGCCGAGGAGCTTAAGGTAAGCGAGGCCCTTCAAAAAGAGCTTTCGGCCTCTCCGGTAAAATGGATCAGGGCCCGGGCCGAGGAGGTCTTAGGGAAAGATCAGGTTGAGGGTCTTCGTCTTTCGGAGGGCA
>JALWCD010000208.1 GCA_027036915.1 Thermodesulfatator sp.
CCTTCGGGCCGATTACCATATCCATCCCACGCGAGAGATCCCGGCGGTTATCCTCACCGAAAAGCCCGGTCTCCAGGCCCTGCTCGAAAGGGAGAAGGCCCTGGTTCAGCTTCTGGCCCGGGCCGGAGAGATCGAGGTGCGGGAAAGCGGACGTCCCGAAGGGGCGGCTTCGGTGGTGCTTTCGGAGGCCGAGGTCTTCGTGCCCCTCGAGGGCCTGGTGGACATAAAGCAGGAGAGGAAGCGTTTGGAGAAGGAAAGGGAGAAGGTCGTAAAAGAGATTCAGCGGGTCGAGTCCCGACTCCGGAACCCCGCCTTCCTGGAGAAGGCCCCGGCCGAGGTGGTGGAAAAAGAAAAGACCCGGGCCCGGGAGCTTTCCGAGCGCCTCAAAAGGATTGAGGAAAATCTGGCTCGCTTAGAGGCTTTGAGGACTTGAGTGACCGTCTGATTCTGTTGTCTCTGGTCCTGCTTCTGATAGTCCTGGTCCTTCTGCTCGTCTTTCTTTTTCGGGAACTCGGCCGGCTCTCGGAAAAGGTCCGGACCTGGGAAAAGAACTTTCAGGACCTTTACCATCGCCTGGCCGCCTTGCCTCCGGTGGAAGAACGTGTTAAGGAACTGGCTCAGGAGGTCTCGGCCATCAGCCGTCTTCTTACCGGTCGGGCCTCCGGCAAAGGGGGGGAGCAAATTTTGGGAGAGGTTCTTTCGGCCCTGCCTCCGGAGATTCTCCTCCGGGAGGTAGAGATGGGATCCGGAAGGGTGGAGTTCGCCTTAAAGCTCCGCAATGGTCGCCTGGTTCCTTTCGACAGCAAATTCGTGGAGCCCCACACTCCGGAAGAAGATCTACCCTCGCGCCTCATTTCCCGGGCCCGGGAGCTTGAAAAGTACCTGGAGGATCCCCGCTCGGCGGGTTTTGCCCTGGCGGCCGTGCCTGACCGGGCCTATCAGGTAGCCCGAAAGATGCTGGCCCGGGCGGCCCTCGAAAATCGTGTCCTGCTGGTTCCTTACAGCCAGGCCCTTTCCGTGGCCCTTCTGGTCACCACCCTGGCCCCCCGCCTGCAGGGGAGAGAAGGGCCTTCCAGAGATCTCCTTCATTTTCTCGAAGATCTTGAGAAAGGACTCCTTCAGCAGGAGAAGCTTTTGCGTCAGGGGCTTCAAAAAATCGCCAGAATGCTTAATCTGTTACTAAAGCATAAAGAGACTTTGAGTGAGAAGCAGGATGTCTGAGAGGAGATGGTACAGTCGCTATCCCGTGACGGTCTCGGGCACTCTGGCCAACGGTCATCTTATGTGCAAAGTGGAACTCCTGGATCTCAGTATAGAAGGGGCCAGAGTTCGTGGGGACCTGGCCCGTCTCAAAAAAGGCGACCGCATCAGACTCTCCATCCTTACCAAGCCTCCCATAAAACTCTGCGGAGAGGTTCGCTGGTCTAGAAAGACTCCCCAGGGGGTGGAAGCGGGGATAAAGTTTACGGAAATGGATTTCAAGAGTCGTCAACACCTCCAGATTTTCATCTCCCAGATAGCGCTGGCCAACACCCCCGAGGTTTATTTCCGGTAGGACTTGTCGCTTTCTCTTTTTCCCGTTAGCTTTAGGCCGAAATTTTTGGAAAGGGGTGCTTTATGAAGGTCAACGTGGAAGATATTAGCGCGGTGGAGAAACGCCTTCAGGTGGAACTTCCGCCGGAGGAGGTGGCCCGGGCCATCGATCGTACCTGTCAGAAACTCGCCCGTGAGGTCAACCTCAAGGGGTTCCGGAAAGGGAGGGTTCCCAAGAGCGTCCTGAAACGTCTTTTCCGGGAACACATCGAAGAAAAGACGGCGGAGCTGCTCATCAACGAGAGTTTACCCCGGGCGGTCAAAGAGAGCGGGCTTGAGCCTATCCTGCGGCCTCTGGTGGAAAATTACGGCCGGATCAAGGAAAATGAGGCCTTTACCTATACCGCCACCCTTGACCTTCGCCCGGAGTTCGAGCTTCCGCGCGAGGTCTATATCGGCATCGAGGTGGAGAAACCCTCGGAGGAGGTCTCCGAGGAGGAAGTTAACGAATACCTCGAGGCCCTGCGCTACACCTTTGCCGAGATCAAAAAGGCCGGGGAGGATCACGTCCTTCAGGAAAGGGACGTGGCCATCCTGGCCTTCAAGGCCTACGAGGGCGAAAAACCTGTTCCCGGGCACGAGGCCGAGGCCCTCTACGTGGACGTGGGGACCGGGGAGTTCGATCTCCAGGTCGAAAAAGCTCTCCTCGGTCACAAGGTGGGGGACAGGGTTGAAGTGGAGGTGGAGTATCCGGAGGACGCCCTCAACGAGCTTCTGGCCGGAAAGAAGATCCGCTACGAGGTTACCATCCGGGAGATTTACGTCCGGGAGCTTGCGCCTCTGGATGACGAGTTCGTGAAGAAGATGAATCTGGGATTTGAGTCCGCGGAACAGATGAAGGAACGGGTGCGGGCCCGGCTGCAGGAGGAACGCAAGCGTAAGGCCGAGGAGAAGCTTAGGGAAGACCTTCTGGGCAAGATCCTGGAGAAGGTGGATTTTCCGGTGCCGGAAAGGTACGTGGAGTTCAAGATTGCTCAGATGCTCGAGGGCATTGCGCAGGACCTGGAGCAACGGGGACACACCTTCGAGTCCGCGGGTATCTCCGTGGAACGGCTCAAGAAGAAACTGCGTCCCACGGCCGAAAGACAGGCCCGCGAGGAATTCGTGCTCGAAAAGATCGCCGAGCAGGAAAACATCACCCTCACGCAGGAGGAACTGGAGAAGAAAGCCGAGGAGATGGCCCGGGCCTCCGGGGGCAAACCCGAGGAAGCCCTGCGGATCATCATGACCTACATGGTGCCCAAGCTTCTCGCGGAAAAGACCTTGCAGTTCCTGATCTCGCAAGCTAACTTAAAAGACGGTCAAGAAGATAAGGCTTCCAGCGAAGCCAAAGAGGAATAGAGATGCCGCTTATTCCCATAGTCATCGAACAGACCGGCCGGGGCGAACGGGCCTACGATATTTATTCCCGTCTCCTCAAGGAGCGGATAGTTTTTATCGGAGGCCCTATCGACGATCACCTGGCCAACCTGGTCATCGCCCAGCTACTCTTTCTCGAGGCCGAGGATCCCGATCGGGACATCATGCTCTATATCAACTCTCCCGGCGGGCTGGTTACGGCCGGGCTGGCCATTTACGACACCATGCAGTACGTAAAACCCGACATCTGCACCATCTGTCTGGGGCAGGCGGCCAGCATGGCGGCGGTGTTGCTCGCGGCCGGGGCCCGGGGCAAGCGCTATGCCCTGCCTCATTCTAGGATCATGCTCCATCAACCCATCGGGGCCTTTCAGGGGCAGGCCACCGACGTGGACATCCAGGCCCGTGAGATCCTCCGTTTGCGCGAACTTCTGAACAATATCCTGGCCCGGCACACCGGTCAGCCCCACGAGCGCATAAAGGAAGACACCGAAAGGGACTTCTATATGTCCGCGGAGGAGGCCCTTAAGTACGGCCTTATCGATCAGATCATCGAGCCCCGTAAGGCCCAAAAATCCAAGGAGGCGCAGGATCAGTCATGAATCACTCCAAGATTTCTGGAGAACTCCACTGTTCCTTCTGTGGAAAAAGCCAGCAGGAGGTGCGCAAGCTCATAGCCGGCCCTTCGGTCTATATCTGTGACGAATGTGTGGAACTCTGTAATGAAATCATTGCCGAAGACTACGAGAAAGAGATCGCCGAGGAACGCCTGAAACAGATCCCCAAGCCCTCGGAGATCAAGGCCTTCCTGGACCAGTATGTGGTGGGGCAGGAGCGGGCCAAAAAGATCCTGGCGGTGGCTGTACACAATCACTACAAGCGCATTGAGAGCGGGGCCAATCTCAGGGACGTGGATCTCCAGAAAAGCAACATCCTTCTTATCGGCCCCACCGGTTGCGGTAAGACCCTTCTGGCCCAGACTCTGGCGCGCTTCCTGAACGTGCCCTTCACCATTGCGGACGCCACCACCCTTACCGAAGCGGGGTATGTGGGGGAAGACGTGGAAAACATCCTTCTCAACCTCCTTCAGGCCGCGGATTTCGATCTGGAGCTGGCTCAGCGCGGCATCGTCTACATCGACGAGATCGACAAGATCGCCCGCAAGGCCGACAGCCCCTCCATCACCCGGGACGTTTCCGGAGAAGGGGTTCAGCAGGCCCTGCTCAAGATCATCGAGGGGACCATAGCTAACATTCCCCCGAAGGGCGGGCGCAAACATCCCCAGCAGGAATACATCCGCATGGACACCACCAATATCCTTTTCATCTGTGGCGGGGCCTTCGTGGGTCTGGAGGACATCATCCGGCAGCGACTGGGCAAAAGCGGTCTCGGCTTCGGGGCCGAGATCAAGAATCTCAAGGAGATGTCCATCGGGGAGATCCTGGCCCGGGTTCAGCCGGAGGACCTTATCAAATACGGTATGATTCCGGAGTTTGTGGGGCGTATCCCGGTGGTGGCCACCCTGGATGAGCTCACCGAAGACGAAATGGTAAAGATCCTGGTGGAGCCCAAGAACGCCCTGGTCAAGCAGTATCAGAAACTCTTTGAGCTTGACGGGGTGGAGCTCCGTTTTACCGAAGGGGCCCTTCGGGCGGTGGCCCGGGAGGCCCTCCGGCGCAAGACCGGGGCCCGCGGACTCAGAGCTATTCTGGAAGAGGCCATGCTGGATCTGATGTACGAACTGCCCTCCATGGAGGGGGTCCGGGAGTGTGTGGTTACGGAGGATGTGATCTTGCGAGGGGAGAAACCGATTTTAATTTATGAGAAAAAGGCCCAGGAGGCCTAATAAAAATGCTTAAGGCCGGCAGGCCGAAGGAGGGTTATGAGTACCGAACGGAACGAACTCCTGAGATTACCCCTTTTACCCTTAAGAGATATCGTTCTTTATCCTAATTCCCTGGTTCCTCTTTTCATCGGTCGCGACAAGAGCATTCTCGCGGTAGAACACGCCCTTTCCACCGGCAAGGAAATCTTTCTGGCCGCCCAGAAGGATGCACAACTGGACGATCCACGGGAGGACGATATCTATCGCGTGGGGACCATCGGACAGGTGATTCAGGTTCTGCGTCTTCCGGATGGCACCCTCAAGGCCCTGGTGGAGGGCAAACAGCGGGGCCGCATCGTGCGTTTTGTTCCGGACTACGACTTCTTCGTGGTGGAGGTGGAACCCAAGACCGAGGTCATCGAGGCCGGACCAGAGCTTGAGGCCCTGGTAAAGCTCACCCACGAGGCCTTTCAGGAATACAGTCAGATCAACAAGAAGATCTCCTCCGATCTGGTTAACAACATCCTCAAGATCAACGAACCGGCCAAGCTGGCGGATCAGGTGGCCACCGTTCTCAACCTCAAGCTTTCCCAGAAGCAGCGATTGCTTGAGCTCACCAGTGTGCGCAAACGTCTGGAGCTGGTCTTCGGCTATCTGCGGGGAGAGATCGAGGTGGCCAGGGTGGAACAGCGGATCAAGGAACGGGTCAAAAAGCAGATGGAAAAGAGCCAGCGGGACTATTATCTCAACGAACAGATGAAGGCCATCCAGAAGGAGCTCGGGGAGCGCGAGGATGGCCGGAGTGATCTGGCGGAGCTTGAGCGCCGCATCAAGAAAAAGCGTCTCCCGAGGGAAGCGGCCGCGGTGGTCCGTCGGGAGTTCCGGAAACTCTCCATGATGTCCCCCATGTCGGCCGAGGCCACGGTGGTCCGGAACTACATCGACTGGATCCTGGCCCTGCCCTGGTTCGAGAAAACCCAGGATAAGCTTGATATCGAGGAGGCCGAACGGATCCTTAACGAAGATCATTACGGTCTTGAAAAACCCAAACAGCGTATTCTGGAGCACCTGGCGGTTCAGAAACTGGCCCGAAAGATCAAAGGGCCCATCCTTTGCCTGGTGGGGCCACCGGGAGTGGGCAAGACCTCGCTGGCGCGGTCGGTAGCCCGGGCTCTGGGGCGTAATTTTGTGCGGATGTCCCTGGGGGGCGTGCGGGACGAGGCCGAGATCCGGGGACACCGGCGAACCTACATCGGAGCCCTTCCCGGAAAGATCATCCAGGGTATGCGTAAGGCCGGAACCATCAATCCGGTCTTCTGCCTGGACGAGGTGGACAAGATCGGAACCGACTTTCGGGGGGATCCGGCCGCGGCTTTGCTGGAAGTCCTCGATCCGGAACAGAATCACGCCTTTCAGGACCATTACCTGGAGCTGGGCTACGATCTCTCGCAGGTCTTTTTCATTACCACGGCCAACGCGCTCCATACCATTCCGGCGCCGCTTCTTGACCGGATGGAGATCATAGAGATTCCGGGATATACGGAGGAGGAAAAACTCGAGATCGCCAAAAACTATCTTCTGCCCCGCCAGCTTGAGGCCCACGGGCTCAAGCCGGATCAGGTTCCCCTGCCGGATAAGACCATTCTTGAGATCATTCGGCGTTACACCCGGGAGGCCGGGGTCCGGAATCTGGAGCGGGAACTGGCCACCATCTGCCGTAAGATCGCGAAGGAGGTCGCCAAGGATCCCAAGGCCTTCCGGCCCTTTACGGTGACCGTCCGTCGTCTGCACAAATTCCTGGGGGTGCCCCGTTATCGTTACGGGGTGGCCGAGGGTAAACCCGAGGTGGGCATGGCCACGGGCATGGCCTGGACGGAAACCGGAGGCTCACTCCTTCAGATCGAGGCCGTCATCATGCCCGGAAAAGGTCAGCTTCACATTACCGGGAAGCTGGGAGAGGTCATGCAGGAGTCCGTCCAGGCC
>JALWCD010000209.1:0-399 GCA_027036915.1 Thermodesulfatator sp.
CGGTGCGGTAGATGCCGAAAATGTTCCCGCACTTACCAAGGTTTTGAAAGATTTTAATGCCGACCTTATTGTGCATGTGGCATTGCCTTATCAGGATCTTACCATCATGGATGCTTGTCTTGCTGCGCTCGTTAATTATCTCGATACGGCAAATTATGAACCCAAAGATGTTGCTAAATTTGAATACAAGTGGCAATGGGCTTATCGTGATAAATTTGAAAAAGCAGGACTTACCGCCATTTTAGGGTGTGGTTTCGACCCGGGTGTAACAGGCGTTTTTACTGCCTATGCGGCAAAGCATCATTTCGATGAAATCCATTACTTGGATATTGTGGACTGTAATGCCGGAGACCACGGAAAAGCTTTTGCAACCAACTTTAATCCGGAAATTAATATCCG
>JALWCD010000209.1:409-1168 GCA_027036915.1 Thermodesulfatator sp.
TCACAAGCCGTTGAACTATCCGGGAATCGGTGCGCGTGAGTCTTACCTGCTTTATCACGAAGAGTTGGAATCTTTGGTGAAAAATTTCCCGACAATAAAACAAGCCCGTTTTTGGATGACTTTTGGTGAGTCGTATATTCAGCACTTGCGCTGTATTCAGGAAATAGGAATGGCAAGTATTGAACCTGTTGACTTTCAGGGACAGAAAATCGTGCCGTTACAGTTCTTAAAGGCTGTATTACCCAATCCGGGCGACTTGGGCAAAGATTACAAAGGCGAAACCTCTATCGGTTGCCGTATCCGTGGAATTAAAGACGGAAAAGAGAGAACTTACTATATCTATAACAATTGTCAGCATCCGGCTGCCTATTCCGAGACCAAGTCGCAGTGTGTCAGCTATACAACAGGCGTGCCTGCTACCATTGGTGCTGCATTGTTTGCAAAAGGTTTGTGGAAAAAGCCCGGTGTCTTTAATGTCGAAGAATTTGACCCCGACCCGTTTATGGAAATGCTTAATGCTTACGGTTTGCCGTGGAACGAACAGTTTGATATTGATTTGGAACTTTAAGAATGCAGTTGGATTTAGAACAAATACCATCGCCTTGTTATGTGTTAGACCAACGCAGACTAAACGACAACCTGCAAAAAATCAAAGAGATAAAAGATGCAACAGGCATCAAATTGCTTATGGCACTTAAGGGCTTTGGTATGTGGCCTGTATTTCATTTGTTTAAAAATACTATTGACGGTGCTGCCGTG
>JALWCD010000209.1:1178-1993 GCA_027036915.1 Thermodesulfatator sp.
CGCACCTGCATACTTGCCGGATGAATTTGATGAGATTGCTCAATATGCTACGCATATTTCCTTTAACTCGTTAACAGAATACCGGCGATACTACAAAAAAGCACAAGAAATTAATCCTTCGTTGGCGTTCGGACTCAGGGTCAATCCGGGATATTCCGATGTGGAAACAGCACTTTACAATCCGGCAAACAAAACCTCGCGATTGGGAATTACCCCTGAAAATTTTCCGGATGAATTGCCCGAAGGGATTTCCGGTTTACATATTCATGCCCTTTGTGAGTCAACAGCCGAAGCCACGGCAAACCTGTTAAATGCTGTTGAGGAAAAATTCGGAGACTTCCTTCCGCAAATCCGGTGGATCAACCTTGGAGGTGGACATTTGGTTACACGGGCAGGTTACGATAAAATATTATTTGTAGAGGCAATAAACCGCTTCAGGAAAAAATATCCGCATCTGCAGGTAATTATTGAACCCGGTGCCGCCTTTGTTTGGGATACAGGATATTTGATTGCCACGGTATTGGATATTGTGCAAAACGGAGGGATTCGTACAGCCATTTTAGATGTGTCGTTTACGGCACATATGCCCGATTGCCTCGAAATGCCGTATCGTCCAAAAATACTTTCGGCAGTTGAAAAAGGCAAATATGTTTACCGTATTGGCGGTAATAGTTGTCTTGCCGGTGATTTTATGGACGAATGGTCGTTCAATGAACCGTTGAAAGCAGGCGACAAAATTGTGTTTAATGATATGATGCATTACACAATGGTGAAAACTACCTTCTTTAACGGAATAAAACACCCTTCCATAGGTA
>JALWCD010000210.1 GCA_027036915.1 Thermodesulfatator sp.
GGCTTGCGGTCCGTCGGGCCGAAAGGTTCCCCCGTCTCGATCTCGATTTTTCCGGGCGGCGTGGCCGGCAGACCTTTGTCGGAAGCTCGTCTTATCCCGGGTGGTCAGGCTACCTTTACGGGGAATTTCAGGGGCGATTGCGGGCCTCTTACGAGGTGGACCTCTGGAGGAGACTTTCGGCCGGGGAGGCCGCCGCGCGCTGGGAGTGGCTGGCCTCGGTGGAGAATCGAAAGGCCCTGGCTCAGAGCCTGGTCGCGGAGACGGTTTCCCTTTATCTCCAGGCGATCTTTACCCGCTGTGAGATCGATCTCTTGGAGAAGGAAAAGGCCCTTTCCCGGAAAAGGCTCGCCTTTCTTGAGGACCGTTTCCGTTCCGGTCTGGTCTCCACGGCCGAGGTTCTGGCCGCCAGAGGAAGCCACCGGGCCCTCCTGGCTCTTCTGCCGGAGAGGGAACGAACTTTGGGAGACCTTCTCCAGCAAATTGCGGTCCTTTCCGGAGAATATCCTTCCGGGCGGTGGCCTCTTAAAGCCCCTTCGAAGGCCTGTGCTCTGGAAATACCTTCACCCCCACCGGGGTTGCCCTCGGAGCTTCTGCGCCGCCGTCCGGACGTCCGGGAGGCCGAGGCCCGGCTTAAGGCTGCTGCCGAGAGGGTGCGTCAGGCCCGGGCCGCGCGCTTCCCGCGCCTGGTCCTTACCGCCGAGGAGGGCCGGATCTCAAAGACCCTCTCGGATTTCCTCTCCCGCCGGAACCGCTTCTGGGATCTCTCTTTTGGCCTAACCCAGCCCCTCTTTGAGGCCGGAAAACTTGCGGCCGAGGAGAAGGCGGCCCGGGCCGCCTTCCGTCAGGCCGAAGCCCGCTATGCCCAGGTCGTTCTTCAGGCCCTGAAGGAGGTGGAGTTCGGACTGCTTTCCGAGGCAAAACTCCGCCGTCAGCTTTCGGAAACCCGGGGGGAACTTGAGGCCGCAAGGCTTGAAGCGGCCTTCTGTGAAAAGCGTTTCCGGGAGGGGCTGACGGAGCTTCCGGAGTGTCTAGAAAAACGGATCCGGGTCCTTCAAACCAGACGGAAACTCCTTCAAGCGAGGCTGGCCCTGCTCCTCAACCGGGTCTTTCTCTTTGAGGCCCTCGGAGGGGGCTTCGAGGGAGAAAAAGGAGAGGGATCATGAAAAGGAGACTCTGGCAGGCCCTGGCCGTCCTTCTGGTGCTTGGCCTGGGAGCGGCCTTTTCCCTTTATCTGGTGCTCTCAAAGCCCCGGCCCCGGCCGATCCAACGCCCTCGGGCCGCTCTGGTGGTGCGGACCGTGGTGGTTAAGCCGCAAAGATACACCTACACCGTAGAGACCACCGGGACGGTGGTGACCCCGCGTCAGACGGAGCTGGCCTCCGAGGTGGCCGGAAAGATCCTGGAAGTCTCTCCGAGGCTCCTTCCCGGAGAGGTGGTCCGGAAGGGCGAGCTTCTGGTAAGGATCGATCCTACGGATTATCGGGCCGCGGTGGCCCGGGCCGAGGCCGAACTCCGGGAGGCCGAAAGGGTTCTGGCTGAGCTTTCCGCCGAGGCCGAACGCTCGGTGGCCGAATGGCAGGCCCTTCATCCTGCAACCCCACCCCCGCCGCTGGTGGCTAGGGAACCCGAACTTTCCGCGGCCCGGGCCCGGGTGCTTGCGGCCCGGGCCGCCCTCCGCAAGGCCCGGGCGGACCTCCGGCGCACGGAGATCCGGGCCCCCTACCGGGCCCGCATACTCGAGGTCCATGTGGAGACCGGAAGCTATGCCTCCCCGGGAAAGGTCCTGGCCGTACTTTATCCCCTTTCGGGAATCGAAATTTATGCCCCCATCGCCGACCACTTTTTACCTTACCTCCGGGTTCCGGGTTTAAACGTCCCGCAAAAGGCCCCGGGCTCCCGGGCCGAGGTCCTCTGGGAGCTGGGCCGCAGGGTCTTGCGTTACCGGGCCCGGGTCGTGCGGGCCGGAGGGGCGGTGGAAGAAAAGACCCGTCTCCTGCCCCTTTATCTCCGGCTGGAGGAGGAACCGGAGGAGAGTCCCCTTCTGCCCGGGACCTTTGTGACCGTGAGACTCTTCGGTCCGGATTTCCCCCGGGCCTTCGTTCTTCCCCGGGAGGCCCTTCACCGGTTTCGGGGAAGACCTTTCCTCTGGATAGTTAACTCCCGGGGAAAACTCGAGAAACGTGAGGTCATCCTTCTCAAAGAAGACGAAAAGGCCATCGTAGTGCTCTCGGGGCTTGAAGAGGGGGAACGGGTGGTGGTCCAGAGGCTTCCGGGAGCGGTGGAAGGCCTGCCGGTGAGGGTGGCACCGTGAGGGCTTTGATCGCCTGGTTTGCGGAAAACCACGTGGCGGCCAACCTGCTCATGGTCTTCGTGCTGGCGGCCGGGGGGCTCACGCTCTTTACCCTCAGGGTGGAGGTTTTTCCCGAGGTCTCCCCGGATCAGATTTTGATCTCGGTGGAGTACCGGGGGGCCTCGCCCCGGGAGATCGAGGACTCGGTGGTGAAACCCATCGAGGAACGGATCGCTCCCCTTTCCGGAATCGAGAGGATCGTTTCCGTGGCCCGGGAGGGCGAGGCCCGTATCACGGTGGAGGTGGCCAGAGGCCGAAAGGCTCAGGAGCTTCTTGAGGAAATCAAGACCGAGGTGGACGGTATCGCCACCCTCCCCGGAGAGGCCGAGCGTCCGGTGGTGAAGAAGGTGGTCCTCCGGAGCGAGGTTCTGAACCTGGCCCTTTTCGGGCAGGTGGACCGCGAAACCCTCAAGTACTGGACCGAGCGGGTCAAAGAGGCCCTTCTCCGGCTGCCCGGGGTGACCGAAGTGGAGTATTACGGGCTTTTCCCCCGGGAGATCCATGTCGAGATCCCGGAGAAAAACCTTCGTAAGTACGGTTTGAGCCTTTCGGAGGTTGCGGAGATCGTGCGCCGGGAGGTCTTGGATCTTCCGGCCGGCCGTTTGAAAAATCCCCACGAGGAGTACCTGGTCAGGATCCGGGGGCGGCGCTATTTCGGTGAGGAGTACGGCAGCGTGAGGCTTCTGGCCGGAGAGCGAGGTGGAGTGGTTTACCTGCGGGATCTTGCGGAGATCAGGGAAGAACTCCGGGACAGCCTGGACTACGCCGTCTTTTACCGGGGAAAGCCCGCGGCCGTGATCGAGGTCTTCCGGGTAGGGGACCAGAGCGTGCTTTCCATCGCCCGCACGGTCAAGCGGCATCTGCCCGAGATCCAGAGTTTGCTTCCGCCGGCCCTGAGACTCGAAATCATGCGGGACCGGACGGAGATTCTTCAGGCCCGTATCAGGCTCCTCCTCAAGAACATGGCCTATGGTATGGTCCTGGTGACGGTCCTCCTGAGCCTGTTTCTCCATCTGAATCTGGCCTTCTGGGTGGTGCTGGGTATCCCCATTTCCTTTGCCTTCGGCCTGTGGCTCATGCCCCATTTCGGGGTTTCGCTCAACATGATCTCGCTTTTTGCCTTCATCCTGGTGCTCGGGATCGTGGTGGACGACGCCATCGTGGTGGGGGAAAGCATCTTTAAACATCGGGAGGATGGCCGGGATGGACTTGCGACCGCGGTGGAGGGGACGCTCGAGGTCGCCACTCCGGTGATCTTTTCCGTGCTCACCACCATCGCGGCCTTCTGGCCTTTGCTTTACGGGGTGGGCTCCATGGGGCATTTCATGCGGGTGATTCCGGTGGTGGTCATCCTGGTGCTTGCGGGCTCGCTTCTGGAGGCCCTTTTCATCCTTCCGGCGCATCTCAGGGGGGCCCGCATTCCCCGGAAAAGACCCCTGCTCTCGCAAAACATCGAACGTTTCCTTGAGAAAATTTACCGGCCCTTCCTTCTGCGGTGTCTGGCCTGGCGCTGGTTCACGGTGGCCTCTTTGGTGGCCCTTTTGCTTACGGTTTTCTCCCTCTGGCTCGGGGGAAGACTTCGTTTCAGTTTCTTTCCGCACGTGGAGGGCAACCGGCTTTCGGCCGTGCTCCGGATGCCGGCCGGAACCCCTTTTGAGGAAACCCTGGCCGTGGCCCGCAGGATCGAGGCCGCCGGGGTGGAGGCGGTGCGGGCCTTTGAGAGACGTTACGGACAGAAACTTCTGGAATACAGCCTGATCTCCGTGGGTGCCACCATCGCCGGGCCTCACGGAGGTCCTCCGGAGATGGGTAGCCACATTGCGGGGATCGAACTCCGACTGGTGGAGGCTGGCAGGCGTCCTGGAATAAGCAGCCGGGAGCTGGCTGCGGCCTGGCGGAAGGCGGTGGGGCCGGTGCCCGGGGCCGACTCCCTGACCTTTTCCGGAGAACTTTTCTCCTTCGGCAAACCCATCTCGGTGGCCCTTTCGCACCCGGACGAAAGGGTGCTTCTTTCGGCGGTGGAGGAACTCAGGAGGAGGCTTTTGCGAATCAGGGGGCTTCAGGATGTGGAGGACAGCTACGCGGAAGGCAAGGAGGAACTGCGTTTTCGTCTGAAACCGGAAGCCCTGGCCTTGGGGATCAGGCTGGCGGATGTGGCCCGTACGGTGCGGGCCGCCTTTTACGGAGCCGAGGCCCTGCGCTTTCAGCGGGGAGAGGATGAAATCTCGGTCCTGGTAAGGCTTTCGGAAAAAGAGAGAGCCAGCCTCGAGACCCTGAAACACCTTCGCGTACATCTTCCGGATGGCCGAAGCGTTCCCTTGCTCGAGGTGGCCGAGCCTTACTTCGCCCCGGGCTATGTGAAACTCGAGCGTCTCGACCGTCGAAGGGTGATCTACGTGCGGGCCGAGGTGGACGAAACCCGGATCACCGGAAGCGAGGCCCGGAGACTTCTCCGGACCAGGGTCCTTCCTGAGCTTTCCGCGCGCTATCCGGGACTTTCCTGGGTCTTTGAAGGGGAGGGCCGGGAGGAGTCCCGAACCATGCGCGAGCTCAAAAAGGAGTTCATCCTGGCCCTGATTCTCATTTATGTTCTCATCGCCGTCCCCCTGCGCTCCTTCAGTCAGCCCTTCATCATCATGCTGGCCATTCCCTTCGGTATTGTGGGAGCCTTTCTGGGACACCTCCTGCTGGGCCATCAGCTTTCCATCCTGAGCCTTTTCGGAATCGTGGGGCTTTCCGGGGTGGTGGTGAACGACGCCCTCATCCTGGTGGATCTGATAAATCGACTGCGGGCCGGGGGGAGCCAGCTCGCGGAAGCCGTGGTTACGGCCTGTTTCCGCCGTTTCCGCCCGGTTATCCTCACCACCCTGACTACTTTTCTGGGCCTGGCTCCCATGATCCTGGAAAAGAGTCTCCAGGCCCGGTTCCTCATTCCCATGGCTCTCAGTCTGGCCTTCGGGGTACTTTTCGCCACCGTGATTACCCTGATTCTGGTTCCGGCCTGCTACTTGATTCTTGAGGACCTTTCTGCCATCATTAGAGCGAGGGCGAGGACATGAACATCCTGGTCTCCATCAAACAGGTGCCTGACACCACGAACATCCGGATCAATCCGGAGACCGGAACGCTGGTGCGGGAAGGGGTCCCCTCCATCGTGAACCCTTACGATCTTCACGCCCTGGCCCTGGCCTCGGAGATCAAACGCCGCCACGGGGGCAGGATCACGGTCATCACCATGGGCCCTCCGCAGGCGGAGGCCGCTTTGCGGGAGGCCGTGGAGTTCGGAGCCGACCGGATCATCCTTCTTTCGGACCGCAGGTTCGCCGGGGCCGACACTCTGGCCACCAGTTACACCCTGGCCGAAGCCATTAAGTACCTGGCTCGCGAGACCCCTTTTGATCTGTTCCTTTTCGGTAAACAGGCCATCGACGGAGACACGGCTCAGGTGGGCCCGGGGGTGGCCCGAAGGCTTGGCCTTCCCCTCATCACCTACGCCGTGAAGGTGGAGGCGCTTGAGCCTGAGGCCCGGGAGATCGTGGTGCATCGGAAGACCGAAAGGGGCATAGAGATCCTCAGGGCTCCGCTTCCGGTGTTGTTGACCTGCGATCGGGAGGTGGCGGAGCCGCCCTTTGTCCCGCTGGGAGAACTTATTCGGGCCGCCCGCAGCCGGCCCGAGGTCTTTTCGGCTACTGAACCGGTACCCTATGAGAGGGAGAAGCTTGGGCTTAAGGGTTCCCCCACCCGGGTTCACCGGGTCTTCACTCCGGAGCTAAAGAGCCCGGGCGAGAGGCTTTACGTTTCGGAAGTAGGGGTTAGCGAGGCGGTGAAAAGGATCCTTGCGGCTCTTAAGGAGAGGGGGGTGCTGTGAAACCCAGGGTCTGGGTCTTCGTGGAACAGGAGGAGGGGAAGGCGCATCCGGTCTCCTGGGAGCTTCTGGGAAAGGCCCGGGAGCTCGCGGCGGATCTTTCAGGCCAGGTGGAGGCCCTGGTTCTGGGGCACGGGGTGGAACACATAGCGAAGGAGGCCATCGCCTACGGAGCCGAAAGGGTCTACCTGATGGACGACCCTGTGCTGGCCTACTACCGGAACGAGACCTACGCCCACGGGGCCATCAGGCTCTGTGAGAAATATCGACCTGAGATCTTCCTCCTCGGGGCCACCACCCTCGGACGGGATCTGGCGGGCTCCATCGCCACGGCCCTTGAGACCGGACTTACCGCGGACGTAACCGGGCTTGAGATCGACCCTGAAACCAAAAACCTCATCATGACGCGCCCGGCCTTCGGGGGAAACATCATGGCCTCTATCCTCTGCCCGGATCACCGGCCCCAGATGTCGACTGTGCGTCCCAGGACCTTTCCCTTACCGGAGAAAGACCCCGCCCGCGAAGGGGAGATTG
>JALWCD010000211.1 GCA_027036915.1 Thermodesulfatator sp.
CTTTATGTGGACGAGGTAAATCTTTTGCCGGATCACCTGGTGGACACCCTGCTCGACGTGGCGGCCATGGGGATGAATTACGTGGAAAGAGAGGGGGTAAGTTTCTCTCATGCCGCCCGGTTCGTCCTGGTGGGGACCATGAATCCGGAGGAGGGGGAACTTCGGCCCCAGCTCCTGGATCGTTTCGGTCTCTGCGTGACGGTCGAGGGCTTAAAAGACCCAAAGGCCAGGGTGCTCATCATGGAGCGCTGGGAGGAATTTGCGCGGGATCCTGAAGGGTTCAAAGAAAGGTTTCGGCCCGAGACCGAGGCCCTGGTCTCCCGGATCGTAGAGGCCAAGGAAAGACTTTCGGAGGTGAAAATCCCGGAGGAGAGGCTTTATGCCATCGCCAGAAAGACCATAACGCTGGGGGTTGACGGTCACCGAGCCGATCTTACTATGGCCCGTGCGGCCCGGGCACACGCCGCCTTTTCCGGAAGGACCGAGGTCACCGAGGAGGATCTCAGGGTGGCCGAGCGCCTGGCCCTTCCCCATCGCCTCCGGCGGAAGCCCTTTGACGAGCTGGGTTCATGAGCCTTACAGGATGAACATGGCGTCGCCGTAGGAATAGAAACGATAGCGGCGGCGGATGGCCTCCCGGTAGGCCGAAAGGATGAGCCTTCGGCCGGCAAAGGCCGAAACCAGCACCAGCAGACTTGAGCCCGGGAGGTGAAAGTTGGTCACCAGGGCCTGGACCACCCGGAATTCAAACCCCGGATAGATATAGAGATCGCACCATCCCCGGCGAGGGGAGAGCCTGCCCGGGAGGGCTCCCCATTCGAGGGCCCTCACGGTGGTGGTTCCCACGGCGATCACCCGGCCGCCGCGGGCCCGGGTCTCCTCCACGGCCCGCACGGTCTCCTCCGGAATCTCCACGTACTCCTCATGGATGCGATGTTCCCTTATGTCCGGGGTCTTGATGGGGGCGAAGGTGCCGTAGCCCACGTGAAGGGTGACAAAGGCCTTCCGCACCCCGCGCTCTGAAAGCCGCTTGAGAAGCTCCTCCGAGAAGTGAAAACCCGCGGTGGGCGCGGCCACCGAGCCGTCCTTCCGGGCGTAGACCGTCTGGTATCTCAGGAAGTCTTCCTCCTCGGGCTCGCGCTTGATGTAAGGCGGAAGCGGGGCCTTTCCCACCCTTTTTATGGCCGAAAGAAGGTCCTCCGGGCCCTCGAGAAGGAGTTTCAGCTCCCCCTCGGGCGACTTCTCGATCACCACCGCGGAAAGCTCCTCGGAAAAGATCACCCGGTAGCCGGGAAGAAGCTTCTTTCCCCTATAAAGGGCGGGTACAGGGACTCCCGGTTCGGGGAGCCTCAGGAGCAGGATCTCCACCCGGCCGCCAGTTTCCTTGCGTCCGGGAAGCCGGGCCGGAAAGACCCGGGTGTCGTTGAGCACCAGGAGATCCCCCTCACGGAGATACTCCTCTATTTCGGAAAAACGCGGGCGGTGCTCCATCCGGCCGCTTTTTCGCTCAAGTACGAGAAGGCGAGACTCCTCCCGCTTCTCCGCCGGCCGGTAGGCGATGAGTTCCTCGGGAAGTTCGTACTGATAGGCCTCGAGCCGAAAGTCCTCCGGGATTTCAGACACGGAAGTACTTTTCGAAGATTTTTCGGTTGTAAGCGGTGATTTCCTCATAACGCCGACAAAGATCCGGGCCGAGCCACTTTTCGAGGGCCTCAAGCTGCTCCCGGGCGTAGACCGGATCTTCCTCCAGAGGATCGTAAAGAAGGATAAGGCGTTCGGCCACCTCCCGCAAGAAGTAGTAGTTTTTGCGGAGACCCTCACCCTCGGGAAGGCCTTTAAGAAGCTCCGGGGTGTGGGTTTCGGAAAAATCGGGCTCTTCCTTCAGGGTCTTGAGCCGCACGAGGGCCGCCAGAAACTCGAGGTCCGCCAGGGCTCCCCGGCCGAGCTTGGGGTTGAACCTCCCCGCCTCCTCCCGCCCCCGTGCCCGTTC
>JALWCD010000212.1 GCA_027036915.1 Thermodesulfatator sp.
ATCCTGACGTCGCCGTAACGGATGGCCGGGGTGGGGACGGGAAAGTCTTCCTGGCGGGAGATCAGCCTGGCGGTGGCGAAGTTTTCCTCCACCTGGATGACTTCGGCCCGGGCTACGGGCTTCTTGAGATATCCCAGGACTTTTTTGGTTTTCGGGTGGATAACCGGTTGCCCTTTGCGGTAAATGGTGAAGAGGTCGCCCAGTTTTATCCCCTGGGCTCGTCCCTTGTCCAGAATGAGACGATCGCCGTCGAGCCCGATGACCAGAGCCGAAAGGGGAGAGAGGTCCTTCTGCAGATCCGGCGGAAGCGCCGCCAGAGCACTCGCCGCAAGCCCCCACCAAACAAACGCCAGGAATAGAAGCCATCTTTTCATGACGTCTCCCTTGCCAAAGGCCAGGATTTCATTAGCCTATCTCTAACATGAATGCTTCCAAAGCTCAAATTTACCGGCGGGTGGAAGTGGCGGGTTCTGCGGAGGCCCTCGAGGAAGGGCTGGCCCTGCTGGCCGAAACCTGGGGCGGTTTCCATTTTGAGGGCTCTGGCCCGGAGGTGCGGGCTATCTTCTACCTACCCTCGGAAGATTGGCTGGAGCCCTTCCGGAGGGAGTGCGCCCGTTACGGTCTTCGGGTGATTTCGGTGGAAGAGGTCCCGGCCGAAGACTGGGCCCGGGCCTGGCAGGAAAACTTTCGCCCCGTGAAGGTTTCTCCCCGGCTCTGGGTGCGTCCCCCCTGGGAGAAGGCCCCCCTCAGAGAGGGCGAGATGGAAATCATTATCGATCCCGGGCAGGCCTTCGGCACCGGCCATCATCCCACCACGGCCCTCATGCTTTCGGCTCTGGATCGCCTGGCCTCCGCCGTTCCCCTGGGGGCGGTGCTCGATGTGGGCTGTGGCACGGGGATTCTCGCCCTGGCGGCCGCCAGGTTCGGGGCTAGAAGAGTGGTGGCCCTGGATATCGATCCCGAGGCCCTGGCGGCCGCCCGCCGGAATCTCGAATGGAATCGGGTTTCGGTGGAGATCTCTTCGCAGAGGGTGGAAACCCTTTCCGAGAGGTTCGATCTGGTGCTGGCCAACATCTCGGCCTGGGAATTGAGTCGCCTGGCTCAGGCCCTCTCCGCCCGTCTCGCTCCCGGAGGAAGGCTTTTCCTGGCCGGGTTTCTCGAAAAGGAGCTTCCGGAGATGCGGAAGATTTATCGGGAAAAGGGCCTGGAGGTCCTGGAGGAAGAGACCCGGGAAGAATGGGGCTTTCTTGCCTTGAGGCGTCCTTCCGATTAGGTTTTTTAAAAAAACGGAAAGGAGGTCGGTCATGCCCAAGGTGCTTATCGTGGCCTGTGGTTCCTATGCCGAGACTTCCAATTCCTGTGTGGGGGACTGGAAGTGCCTTTATTCAGCCGCGGAGAAGAAGGGCCCCTTTGCGGAGTATCCCGATGAGGTCAAAGTCATGGGGTTTTTGCGGTGCAAGTGTCCGGGCCGTTCGCTGGTGGCCAACATCGCCATGGCTAAGGAGAAGACCGGTTTCGAGGTGGTGCACCTTACCAACTGCCTGGCCAAGGCCAAACCGGCCTGTAAGAACCACGACCTGGATGAACTGGTCAGGATGATCCAGGAGAAGACCGGGGCCCGGGTCGTTCTGGGGACCCACGATCTGGGCTAGATGTTTACCGGTCTGGTCGAAGGTCTGGGCCTGGTAAGGGAACGTCGATCCCGGGGCGGGGGGCTGTTGCTGGGTCTGGAGGCCGCCTTCCCCCTGGACGACACCCGTGAGGGTGACAGCGTGGCGGTTAACGGGGCCTGCCTTACGGTGGTGGCCCGAAAGGGGGCTTTTTTCGAGGTCGAGGTTTCTCCCGAGAGCCTGAGCCGCACCACCCTCGGGAGGCTCAGGGTGGGCGATAGAGTCAATCTGGAACGGGCTCTCAGGGTGGGCGATCGGCTGGGGGGGCACCTGGTGACCGGACACGTGGAC
>JALWCD010000213.1:0-3663 GCA_027036915.1 Thermodesulfatator sp.
GGAGAGGGTTTGCCTGAAAGAGAAAGGCCTTCAATTTAAGAGATCGAAAAAAAAGAAGGAGGTGAAGGGTCATGCCCATTTACGAGTTTCGGTGTGAGGACTGCGGGGATCGTTTTGAAAAACTCTGCTTCAGTCCCCGTGACGAGGAGGAAGCCCACTGTCCCCGGTGTGGGAGCCATCGGGTAAGGAGGGAGTTTTCCACCTTCGCCTGCGGGTTTGGCGGGGGCGGTTCGTTCGGGTTCGGCTCCTGCGGAACCGGGGGGCACGGTTTTGGCTTCGGTTGAGCCTAGGGTCCGAGAGGGGCGGTCCGCCCCTCCGGATACTTTCTTTTCTTAAGGATGTCCCTTAGTGCTGGGCGAGGCGGTAAACTTCCTGCTTGAGACCATCGGTCGCCTGGGTTATCCCGGAATTTTTCTCCTCATGGCCCTTGAGTCTTCGCTTTTTCCCTTTCCGAGCGAGGTGGTGGTGCCGCCGGCGGCCTACCTTGCGGCGCAGGGGAAGATGGATCTCCGGCTGGTTATTCTCTCCGGGGTCGGGGGTAGTGTGGCCGGGGCCTGGTTCAACTATCTTCTGGCCCTCAAGCTGGGGCGCCCGGCCCTGAGGCACTTCCTGCGCCGGTACGGGAATTACCTCTTCCTTTCCGAGGCCGCCTTATTGAAGGTGGAAGATTTCTTCGCCCGTCACGGCCACATCAGTACCTTCGTGGGGCGTCTGATCCCGGGCGTCAGACAGTACGTGAGCCTTCCGGCCGGGCTCGGGCGCATGAACGGCTGGCTTTTCACGGTCTTTACGGCCCTCGGGGCCGGCATCTGGGTCACGGTGCTCGCCCTCTGCGGCTACTTCCTGGGCCGAAACGAGGCCCTGCTGCGCGAGGCCCTTCACCGGGGAGCCACCGGGGTGATCCTCTTCGCTCTCCTCTGTGTGGCTCTCTATGTATGGTATCTCAAGCGGCGTCCAAAATAGCCCTCCTGACACAGGCTTTTCAGAGACCATTGAAAAACCCTTCCCCAGAGGGGAGGGTAGGGGAGTCAAAATGAGATTTTTCCCTCCCCTGGCTCCTTCCATAGGGAGGGAGTTGAAACGAGTTTCTGGATCCCTTTGCCGGGATCTTCGGTTTCTGGGGAGGTCTACTCCTCGGGTAAGGTGATTTTTTCCAGGTCGTCCGGAATGGTCTCCACGCGGGCCAGCTGCGGTTCGTGAAGGGGCAGGATGATGTCGGCCATTTTCTTGAGGCGTAGAACCTGATCGTAGGCCAGGTAGGCGTCCGTGTGGACTCCCGGTGGGATGACCTCCCATTCCAGGGCCCGGACCTTCCGCGGAGGATAATAGTTTTCGAAAAGGGTGCAGACCCCGGCGATGGCCGCCCGTCCTTTCTCGGTTTCTACCAGGACGGTCATGCCTCCATGGGTATGCCCCGGGGTGTGGATCATCCAGATTCCCGGAAGGATTTCTCGGTCTTCGGAAAGCTTCACGAATTGTCCGGCCTGATCCAGCTCCTCCACGAAATCCGGAGCGTAGCGAAAGTCCAGAGGATGGGGTTCGTAGAGGGTCTTGAACTCCAGCTCGTGGGCATAGAAGACGGCGTTCACACACTTGAGGTCGTTTTCGCAATGGTCGTTGTGGAGGTGGGTGTGGAGGACGAGGTCGATGTCCTTGGGGGAAAGCCTCCATCGGGCCAGGGCCTCCTCGAAGCGGTAGATTTTGGCGCCCAGGGCCGCCTCCCGGGCCTCGGTGATCACCGGCCCCAGATAACCCGTATCCACCAGCACGGTCTTTTCCGCCCCTTCGATGAGCCAGCCGAAGACCGGTACATGGATCTCCTCCCCGTAACCGTACTGATAGGTCATGGTCCCTTTATCGAAGATCTTGCTCCCGAGGACCAGAGGATGAATGCGATACACGGGCATGGCCACCCCCCAAAGGCCTTTTTACTTATTCCATTTTGGGTCTTTTATCTCCCAAAGTCAAAGGATTTTAAGGCCGAAAATACCAGATTTTAGGCGAAATAATAAGATCGCGGGCCTATTAACTTTATGCCTCTCAGAAATTCTCAAGCCGGTATGTTCGTCTAATCTTTCCCTGTAAGAAAGGGAAGGGAGGTGGCTGTTAGAGAGCGGAACGTTTGCGGTAGAGACGGTAATATTTCAGGACCAGTTTTACATAACGCCGGGTTTCGGGGTAAGGGGGCAGGCCCCGATATCGTCTTACGACCTCGGGGCCGGCATGGTAGGCCGCCAGGGCCAGTCTGAGGTCGCCGAATTCCCGAAGAAGCCTCTTCAGAAAACGGGCCGCTCCGTACAGATTCTCCCGGGGATCAAAGGGATCTCTCACTCTCACCATCCGGGCGGTCTCGGGCATAAGTTGCATCAGGCCCAAGGCCCCTTTCCGGGAAACCGCCCGGGGATTGAACCCGGACTCCACCCGGGCCACGGCCTTGAGAAGCGCCGGGTCCAGTCCCTCGGCCCGGGCCACTTCCTCGAAAAGAGGCTCAAGAGGGCTTCGTTTTGACCTTTCAGGGGTCCGAAGATAGAGTTGCCAGCCGGACCCCAGGGGCACGTTGGTAAAGTAGACCTTTCCGGAAGGGTCCACATACCGGTAAATATCGGCCCGGGCGGGAGCCGTCAGGAATAGAAACCCTATGAGGACCGCAAAAAGTCCTCGCGGCATTTTTCGCTACAGAAGTAATAGGTGTGGCCCTTATATTTCAATTTATAGGCCGAACTTTTGGGACAGTAAACCCCGCAAACCGGGTCTCTGACCAGTTCGTCCGAAAGGGAGGTCCTCCGATCTTTCCTTCGGCCGCCCTCAAGAAGGGCCCTCAGGTCTTCAAGGATCCCCTTGCCGGCCCAGAGAACCAAAAGTAACAATATGAAGAGGACGATGAGCCGGATCACCTAATTTGCGGACTCCTTATGAAAGCTTTCGAATTTCATTTTAATGTCCTCTTTATACAGCCTGCAAGCTGATCTTTCCCAGACGGCGTACGCCTTTTGCCGGGCCGAGGTCCCGGAGGAGTTCATGGACGGTTTTTCCCAGGATGGGATGTCTCAGATCCGGGGCAATCTCGGCCAGAGGCGCCAGCACGAAGGCCCTCCGGTGAAGCCTGGGATGGGGTATCCGGACCCATTCTTCCTGGATCACGGTTTCGCCATAGAAGAGGAGGTCCAGGTCTATGGAACGATCCGCAAGTTTGCCGCTTCTCTTGCGACCGAGGCGAAGTTCTATTTCGAGACCGCGGCTCACGAGCTCCCAGGGTGAGAGGGCCGTAAGAACGGCCACCACCAGGTTGTAGAACCAGTTCGAGGAGGAGAATCCCACGGGTTCGGTGAGATAAACCGAGGAGATGGCCTGCGGGAAGACCCCCGGGGTGGAAAAGAGGAGGGCCAGGGCCTGTTTCAGGTTCTCGGCCCGGTCTCCCAGGTTGGAACCCAGACCGAGGTAGGCTTTTATCAAAGGTTTAGGGAAGCCAGGCGTCCCAGGGCCTCCTCCAGTCGTTCTTTTCCCACCGTAAGGGCGATCCGGAAGTATCCCTCTCCCGGCTCACCGAAACCGTTTCCGGGAGTGACCACGATCCCGGCCTCTTTGATCAGCCGGGCACAGAACTCCGCCGAGGAATATCCTTCGGGCACCCTCACCCAGAGATAAAAGGTGGCTTGCGGAGGA
>JALWCD010000213.1:3673-6639 GCA_027036915.1 Thermodesulfatator sp.
GAAGCCCGTCCAGGATCACCTGCCGGGGTTAGCCGAAGATGCGCCGGTGTTCCTCCACGCAGTCCTGTGGGCCGGTAAGAGCCGCGATGCCGGCCTCCTGTACGGCCTGGAAACATCCGGAGTCTACGTTGTTTTTCACCGTGGTAAGCCCTTTGACGAGCTCCGGGTTGCCCACCGCAAAACCGATCCGCCATCCGGTCATGCAGTAGGTCTTGGAAAGACTGTGGAATTCGATGGCCACCTCTCTGGCCTCGGGGACTTCGAGGATGCTGGGAGGTACGTAGCCGTCGAAGTAAAGCTCGGTGTAAGCCGCATCGTGGGCCACGATGAGGCCGTGGTCTCTGGCAAAGGCCACCACCTCCGCGAACCACTCCTTGGTGACCACCGCGGTGGTGGGGTTGTTGGGGTAGTTGATCCAGAGGATCTTCGCCCGGGAGAGGATTTCCTCCGGGATGGCCGAAAGATCGGGCTTGAAGTCGTTTTCCGCGGTGAGCGGAAGATAGTAGGTCTCGCCTCCGGCAAAAAGGGTTCCGATATGGTAGACCGGATAGGCCGGGGTGGGCACCAGGACCACGTCCCCGGGATTGACGAAGGCCAGGGGAAAGTGGGCAATGGCCTCCTTGGAGCCGATCAGGGTCACCACCTCGGTAGCGGGGTCCAGTTCCACCCCGAAACGGCGCCTGAACCATTCAGCCGCAGCCTCCCGAAAGGCCATCATCCCGACACTTGAGGGGTAATGATGGTTCTCGGGTTTTTCGAGCGCGCGTTTTCCGGCCTCCACGATATGCGCCGGGGTGGGGAGATCCGGGTCCCCCACCCCGAGGTCGATCACATCCATACCCCGGGCCTTCGCTTCGGCCTTAAGCCGGTCAAGTTCCACGAAAAGATAGGGCGGAAGTTTCTGGAGCCGGTGAGAGAACTCGAACACCGCAAGCCTCCTTTACATAAGAATCTCAAGCTACGATCACTTTAAGCTCTTCGGCCTTCTGAAAGGCCCTTTCGGCAACCCTTTCGCCGATAACCACCGGCAACACCGGGCAATCCATTAAACGGTTCAAAATTTCGGTCCTTCTGGCTGCCCGTTCCACATCCTCCACATCCACCGTAAGCGAAACCTCCGCGGCTAGACAGGCTTCCTTTTTCGATTCCTTGAGCTTGCCTTTCACCAGAACGTCCAGGCGCAGGGCCTCCAGCCTTTCCTCCTCCGTAATTCGTCCTTTCTCAAAGGCCTCGTCCACCAGATCGGCGAAATCCTCGGCCGAGATCACCCGACAGCGGAGAAGGACCCTCCCGAAATAAGAGGGCGCCTTTTCCCTGACCTTACGCTTGAAATTGTCTCCCTTAAGCCGGGCTACGTCTCTTTTGAGTTGTTCCACATCTTTTTTGAGCTGTTCCACGTCCTTTTTGAGTTGTTCTACATCCCTCTTGAGCCGTTCTACGTCCCGTTCTATACGAGACAGACGGACCTCCTGGGCCCCCACCCGTCTTTCCAGTTCCGGATAGCGATGTCTTATAAATTCCTCAAATTTCCGGGGAAGCTCCAGAAGGTCCGCCGTAAGGATTACCGAACGCAATTCCTCCAGCCACTCCGGACGACTCCGGAGAGATCGCTGAAGGTGCGGATCTCCGGATTATCGTTCACGTTTGCCCTCGATAAACTCCAGGGTCATCTGCCGGGCCTTCCAGTCCGGATACTGCTCCGGGGGATGCTTCATGGTGTAGGCCGAGATGGAGATGAGCGGCCCGCCGATTCCCCGGTCCTTGGCCAGTTTCGCACACCGGATGGCGTCCATGGCCGAGCCCGCGGAGTTGGGCGAGTCCTCCACGCTGAGCTTGAGCTCGATGTACATGGGCACCCCGCCGAAAAGCTCCCCTTCCAGGCGGATATAGGCGATCTTGTTGTCCTTGAGCCAGGGCACGTAGTCCGAGGGGCCGATGTGGATGTTTTCGGCGCCTATATCGTAAGGAAGAAGACTGGAGACCGCTTCGGTCTTCGAGACCTTTTTGGTCTTGAGGCGCTCGCGGGCTAGCATGTTGAGGAAGTCGGTATTTCCCCCGAAGTTGAGCTGATAGGTGCGCTTGATGGGCACCCCCCGATCGATCATGAGCTGGGCCAGCGTCCGGTGCACGATGGTGGCCCCCACCTGGCTCTTGATATCGTCGCCCACCGCGGGAATCCCCTCTTTGGTAAAACGTTCGCCCCATTCCTTGTCGGAGACGATGAAGGTGGGCATGGCGTTTACGAAGGCCACCCCGGCCCTGAGACAGGCCTCGGCATAGAAGCGGGCCGCTTCCTCTGAGCCCACCGGCACATAATTGATGAGGACGTCCGCCCCGGTGTCCTTTAAGACCGCCACCACATCCTCGAGATCGTCTTCCTTCTCGTCCGAGAGCACGAAGGTCCGCCCCTCAGGGTAATCCTTCATGTGCCCGGCGCAGCCGTCGAGGGTTTTGCCCCGCCGCACCTTAACCCCGGTCCTGGGGACATCCGGGTAAAAGACAGTGGTGCAGTTAGGAGGAGAGAAGATGGCTTCGGCCACGTCCTTGCCCACCTTGCGGGCGTCCACGTCCCAGGCCGCCACCACCTCCACGTCCCAGGGATGATAACCGCCGATCTCCGGGAACATCACACCCTTGATGGCCTCAAGACCTTTTTCTTTGTAGTAGTAGATTCCCTGGATGAGAGAACTGGCACAATTTCCGACGCCCACAATGGCGAGCCTGACCTTTTTCTCCGCCATAACCTCCCCTCCTTTTTCAAATTTCAAATTTGCTGAAATCAAGCCGAGTTGTGAACCCGCCTCAGAGAGGTAGCCTCTCCCTCGAAAAAACGGGCTGCCATAACTATAAGTTTTTAAAATAAAGGATGCAAGGGCCATTTAACTCCCGGTCCTTTCAAGCGAGGAGTCTTTCCCTTCCCTCATAGGGAAGGGCCGGGGAGGGGTTTATCCCTCCCCTTCCAGGGG
>JALWCD010000214.1:0-402 GCA_027036915.1 Thermodesulfatator sp.
AAAACTTTCCGGCAAAGCCGACCTGGCCTTCGAGGTCCGGGTGCTTCCCCGGATGCCCCTCAGGGTCTACTTCTGGCACGGGGAAGCGGAAGAGGGGCTCTCCCCGGAGGCCAAGATCCTCTACGACCTCCGGGCCACGGAGTATCTGGATCTCGAATCCCTGGTCTTCTGTGCGGAAAGATTTACCGAAAGATGGCTTGAACTCAGCGGGAGCCGCTGATGCTTTTCAGGGTAGCCCGCGGATGCCCCAATTGCGGCGGAGAGATCGGGGACGAACGCCTCGCCCGGGGGTTGCCCTGTGAGAAGTGTCTTCCGGAAAACGAGGAGCCCTGCCCGAGCCTCCGGGAAAAGGATAACCTCCGAAGGCTCAAGCCTTCCTGCGCGGCTTCCCTTGCACTCGAC
>JALWCD010000214.1:412-6618 GCA_027036915.1 Thermodesulfatator sp.
CGAAAAATCTTCGAAAAAGCCGTCGGGCATCCGCCTTCGCGTCTTCAGGAAACCTGGGCCAAAAGGGTCTTTCTGGGAGAATCCTTTGCCATCGTGGCCCCCACGGGCTCGGGAAAGACCACCTTCGGACTCCTCACCCTGTTGCTTACCCCGGGCAGGAACCTGGTTCTGGTGCCCACCCGTCTTCTCTGCGACCAGATAGCCGAAAAACTCGAGACTCTTTCCGAAAAGGCCGGTCTTGCCCGAAAAATTCTGGCCTACCGGGGCCGCAAGACCGAAAAGGAGGCCTTCCTGAGCGGGGACTATGAGATCCTGGTGGCCACTTCGGCCTTCATGTATCGGCATGCGGAAACCCTGGCCCGGGACCGTTTTTCGCTGGTTTTCGTGGATGATGTGGACGCCTTTCTCAAGCGCTCCCGCCAGGTGGAGGCCCTCTTCCGCATTCTGGGATTCAGCCCGGAGGAAATCGCCCTGGCCCTTAAACCCCGCAAAACCGAGGAGGACTACGAAACCCTGAACGCCCTTCGGGAAAGACCCGGAAGGGCCAGATTGATCATCTCTTCGGCCACCCTCAAACCCCGGAGCAGCCGGGTGGCCCTTTTTCAGCAACTGCTGGGTTTCGACATCCAGCGGGCGGTCTCCACCCTGAGAAACGTATTGGACACCTATCGGGAGCTTCCTCCGGAGCGTCTTCTTTCCGAGGCGGCGGGGCTTTGCGCCCGGCTCGGGCCGGGGGGCCTGGTCTTTCTTTCGGAGGATTTCGGGAAGGCCGCGGTTCCCCGGGTTACGGAATTTTTACGGGAAACCGGTCTCAAAGCGGTCTCCTACCTGGAGGTCTCCCCGGAAAGACTCATGGAGGGTCTGGAAAAGGGGGAGTTCGAGGTAGCCGTGGGACTAGCCCATCTGGGCAACCCTCTCGTCCGCGGGCTGGATCTTCCGGAAATCCTGCGCTACGCCATCTTCATAGGGGTGCCCAAGCACCTTTTCCCCCTGACTCTCGAACTCTCCCCGCAGAGTCTTTACGGTCTACTTTCGGCCCTCCTTCCGGTCCTTGAGGGCGAGGAGGAGCTAAGCGCCCTGGCCCATCTGCGTTATCTTCGCTCCTATCTTACCCTGCGCCCGGAGGACCTCTCCCGTTATCCCCGGATAGAAAGCCGGTTACGCAAGATCAAGGACTTTCTTGAGGCCCGGCTTTCGGACCCCGACTTCCGGGAAAGGTTGAGCCGAACGGAGGAGGTCTTCCTTGAGGAACGGGAGGGCCGGTTTTTCGTGGTGGTAGGGGATGCCGCGACCTATCTCCAGGCTTCCGGACGGGTCTCGCGGCTTTCGGTGCGGGGAGTGCTTCCGGGTCTGGCCGTGGTCCTTTCCGAGAATCCCCGGGCCCTGGCCAGTCTCAGGCATCGTTTGCGTTTTTTCCTGGGGGAGGCCCCGGAATTCAAACCCCTTGAGGCCCTTGATCTGGCAGAAATCTCCCGCCGACTGACCGAGGCCCGACAGGGGCTCATCGAAGGCCGGAGCCCGGAGATGCGAAGCACCCTCCTGGTGGTGGAAAGTCCGCACAAAGCCCGAACCATAGCCTCTTTCTGGGGGCGCCCCGCTCAACGCCGCCTGGGACGGGTCACCATCTACGAAATACCAACCGAAGACCGTCTCCTTATGGTGACCGCCTCCCTGGGGCACGTCTTCAACCTCTCCCGCCGGCGAGGCATCTTCGGGGTCCTGGCCGAAGACGGACGGTATCTGCCCGTCTTCGACACCATCAAACGTTGTCGGTCCACCGGGGAGGAACTGGTGGATCCGGAAGAGGTGCGCGAGAGGTGTCCGGAGGGCCAGGTCTGGGACAAGGAGGAGATCCTTTCGGCCCTCGCCCGGGTAGCCTTTTCCGCGGACGAGGTCCTTATCGGTTCGGATCCGGACGCCGAGGGCGAAAAGATAGCCTACGATCTCATGATCTCCCTCCGTCCTTATCAGCCCAATATCCGGCGCCTGGAGTTCCACGAGGTCACCCCCCGGGCCTTAAGGGAGGCCCTGGCTCATCCCCGGGACTTCAACCTGCCCCGGGTCAGGGCCCAGCTAGCCCGAAGGGTGGCGGACCGCTGGGTGGGGTTCGCCCTCTCGCGTTACCTCTGGAAGGTCTTTTCCCGCCGGGGGCTTTCGGCCGGAAGAGTCCAGACCCCGGTCCTGGGCTGGGTCATTGAGCGAGCCCGCGAGGCCAGCCGCAGGCGATACCGTCTGAGCTTTCGACTGGGAGGACGGCTTTTCACCCTGGAACTGGAGGAAGGGCGCCGGGCCAGGGCCCTGCTCGAAAGAATTTCAGAACTCCGCTGGCAGATCCTGGCCTACACCACCGAAGAGACCCCGGCCCCACCCCCCTTTACCACGGACACCGTGCTCGAGGAAGCCCATGCCCGGCTGGGCTTATCAAGCCGCACCACCATGGATCTTCTTCAACACCTCTTCGAGAGCGGTCTCATTACCTACCACCGCACGGATTCCACCCGGGTTTCCGAGGTGGGACGGTTCCAGGTGGCCCGGCCTTATCTCGAAAAGACCCTGGGGCCGGAATACTTTCGGCCCAGAGGCTGGGGCGAAGGAGGGGCCCACGAGGCCATCCGTCCCACCCGCCCCTGGGATGTGCGAGAACTGCGCTCCCGGGTGGCCCACGGTCTCCTCTCCCTGGAATCCGAAAGGGAGGCCCTGCGGCTCTACGACCTCATCTTCCGGCGTTTCATGGCCAGTCAGTGCCGAAACCCTCGCCTCCGGGTGGCCCGCATCCGTTTCCGCCTTGAGGATCTGGAATGGGAGGATCGGGCCCCGGTGGAGGTCCTGCTTCCGGGACATGACCGTCTCTGGGACGCTCCCGAGATCTTTCGTCCGGAAGGCTCCCCGGCAGAGGCCCGGCTGAGGGCCGTGCCCGCCCGTCCGCTTTTCACCGAGGGCACCCTGATCCAGGAGATGAAAAACCGGGGCCTGGGACGGCCCTCGACCTACGCCGAGATCGTGAGCACCCTCCTGGCTCGCAGATACGTAAAAACCGTCAAAGGAGGGCGCCTGGTCCCCACCCATCTGGGAAAAGAGGTTTATGAGCTTCTCAAAAGGGATTTCCCTCACTATGTCTCCGAGGAATTTACCCGGGAACTGGAAGAACTCATGGATCGCATCGAGGAGGGCCAGAATGACTGGCAGGAGGTTTGCCTTCGCCTGGAAAAACTGGTGGCGGCCTTTTCCTAGGCTGGGCCTGATCCTGATCCTGGTCGGCCTTACGGCCTGCGGGCTTCGATCCGGGCCCGCGCTCCGGCAATCCTCCCTGGGCTTCAATCGGGCCCTGCAGCACGCCCTCTCCGAACAGATGATCCTCAACCTCGTGCGTCTGCGTTACGGAGAACCCCCGGTCTTCCTTGAGGTCACCAGCATTTCGACCCAGTACGGTTTTTCGGGGGATCTCGCCGGAGGGGTCAAGATCAACGAGGTCTATCCCGACTCTTACAGTCTCAATCTGGGATTTTCGTACGCGGTCAAACCCACCTTTACCTTCGTGCCCCTGCAGGGCGAGGAATTCGCCAAACGCCTGCTTTCTCCCATCCCCATCGAACACCTCATTCTGCTTCTCAATTCCGGCTGGCGCGCGGATCGGGTGCTGCGTCTCTGCGTTCAGGCCTTAAACGGCCTGAACAACGCCCCCACGGCCTCCGGCCCCACCCCTTCCGAGGCCCCGGAGTTCCAGGAATTCCTCCGGATAAGCCGGACGCTGGAAAAACTCCGTCGCAAAGGGTATCTCCGGTTTATGTTCCTGGAGGAGGGAGGCCGGGCCCTGCCGGTAATGAAGATCTCACCCGAGGCCCGGCCCCTTCCCGAGACCAGAGAGGTCCTGAAAGGGCTGGGACTCGTCTGGGCCCCATACTATCGTCTCCTGGGGCCGGAAGCCGAAGGAGGAGGAGATCTCATCCGGGTGGAAACCCGGTCCCTCATCGGGGTGCTCTTTTACCTCTCCCAGGGGGTGGAGGTCCCGGAGGAAGATCTGGAAAGCGGCCGGGTGACCGCTACCCGTCTTCCGGACGGAAGCCTTTTCAGCTGGGAAGAGCTTCTGGGCGATCTCTTCCGGATTCGTACGGCCTCCGATTGGCCTTCCGGGGCGGTCCTGGCCGTAAGATACCGGGGCCGCTGGTTTTACATTCCCGATACCGACCGGGATACCAAGGCCACCTTCATTTTGCTGCAGCAACTCTTTGCCCTGGAGGCCTCCAAGGGGAAGGTGCTCTCCCCGCTCCTTACTCTGCCCGTGGGCCAGTAGAGTCCTTCCCCAGATAAAAGTTCAGCCAGGAGGAGGTCCGAAAGAGGGCCCAGTTACGAGGCGGAAGTTCCAGACGGAGAAGTTTTTCCCGCCTCTCCTCCGGGGAAAGCCTTTCGTAGATTCGCACATAGACGCAGCGTCGTTTCCCGGGATAGACCTCGCACCAGCCCTCCCGGCTCCCCCCGCAGGGGCCGTTCAGGAGATATTTCGCACACTTACTCTGGGGACAGAGGAAGGCCATCTCCGCGAGCACACAGTCTCCGCATTCCTGGCAGTCGAAAAGGCCTTTTTTCAGCCAGTACTCCAGGCGGGTGAAGTGTTTTTCGAGGGCGCTTGCGGCCACACGCTCGGCCAGAGGCCGGAGATAAGGAAAGAGTCGGCTTTTGCGGGAAAAAAAACACCGGTGGATAAAACGGGAGAAGTGATAAAGGAGCCCCCGGGCCTTTCCGGGGGAAAGGGCCTGTCTTTCCGGACGGTTGAGACCGTTCTCGGGGTCCTCCCGGTAGAGGAAGAAGGTCTCTGCGGGATGTTCCGCAAACTCCGGAAGAAACTCCGGCCAGCGGGGAAAGAACTCCCGGGCCATCTGGAGGAGTTCCCGGGCGGCCACCGGATCCAGAGGGGCCCCGCAGATGTGGACCCCCCGAAAACCGAGGCCCCGGCAGACAGCCATGAGTTTAGCCGCCCGGCGCAGGGCCGCTTCCCGTCCCCCATCCGGAGCCCCGGCCTCGCGTTCCACGGTCCGCAGCAGCCTTTCCGAGACCGTAATCCCGGGAACCGCTCCCCGGTGAAGGATTCGGGCCAGGCGGAGGTCCATGACCAGGATTCCGGCCAGCACCGGGATCCCTTCGTGACCCTCCTCCCGCAAAAAGAACAGCAGTTCCTGGAATTTGCGGGCGGAAAAACCCACCTGGGTGATCACGAAACGGGCCCCGGCCCTGAGCTTTCGAAGGAGCTTGAAGTACTGAAGCACGGTCTCCGCCTCGCTCCATTTGAAGGGATTCACCACGCAGCCCGGAAAAAAGGGTACCGGGGGCAGGGTGAGTCCTCCTCCGGGGACCTCCGGGGGCAGACGAAAGCCCTCCCGCATCTCCGAAACCATACGCAGGAGCGAGACCGAATCCAGGTCAAAGACCGGCTTGGCCCGGCCCCGATAACCGTAACGGGGGTAATCCCCGGTAAGGATGAGAAGGGTATGGAGCTTTTCCCGGTCGAGGGCCAGAAGATCGCTCTCAATCTGGTTGCGGTTCTTGTCCTTGCAGGAGAAATGGATGATGGGTTCGGGACACACTATCCGGAGCCCGCGCCCCAGGGCCTCTGGAGCCAGGGCCGGGTGCCCTCCGGCGTTGTCCGTGATGGAAAGAGCGTCGAAAAGACCATCTTCGGCCACGGCCTCCGCAAAACGCACGATCTCCCGATAGTGCCGGGTTCGGGTGCTGCGGCCCGGCACCAGCTCGAAGGTCACCACGAAGTCCTTTTCGGAGAGGCTTTTCTGAAAACGCGTCACGCTATTCCCTCGAAAGTCCCAGGGCTTTGAGTTTGCGGTGGAGATAGCTCCGGCGCAACCCTATGGCCTGTGCCATGCGGGAGATGTTGCCTCCAAACTCCTCGAGCTTACGGCGCAGAAACTCCCGTTCGAAAAGCTCCCGGGCGGTCTTGAAGTCCGAAACCCGCAACCATTCCGGCACCTCGGCCGGGGTTTGCGGGCCTTCGGCGTACTCCAGAAACTCCCTGGGAAGGTCGTTCAGGGTAATCTCCTCCCCGGGGGAGACGATCACCAGACGTTCGATGAGGTTCTTGAGTTCCCGCACGTTGCCCGGCCAGGGATAGCGCTTCAGGACCTCCAGGACCTCGGGAGCGACCGTCTTCCGCCCGAGGCCGCTGTGCCGCGAAAGCTCATCCAGGAACTCCTCTACGA
>JALWCD010000215.1 GCA_027036915.1 Thermodesulfatator sp.
CGCCCCGTATCTCACTCCGGAGATGCGGCTTATGGCCTGGGCCGAGGCCAGACGGAAGATTGAGATCTTTCTACGCGGGGCCCGCAAACACGGGAATCTGGCCGGAGCCTTCGAGGCCCGAAAACTCCTGGCCCAGTTAGCCGACTATCCTCTCCCCGAAAAGAGATAGAATCAGATTCTATCTTCGGCGGCCACGGGGCCGGGACCAGTCCGGAAAGACAATAGGAAAGATCTCCTCCACGCGGGAGACCAGGTGAAACTTAAGGGCCCGGCGGGCCTCCTCCGGGATGTCCCGCAGATCCTTCTCGTTGCGTCTGGGTAAAATGACCTCCTTGAGACCGTATCTCTTGGCCGCCAGGACCTTTTCTTTGATCCCTCCCACCGGAAGCACCAGGCCCCTCAGGGTGATCTCCCCGGTCATGGCCACCTCCGGACGCACGGTACGGCCGGTAAGGAGACTCACCAGGGCCGTAAGAATGGTGACCCCGGCGCTCGGGCCGTCCTTGGGAATGGCCCCAGAAGGGACGTGGATGTGAAAATCGGATTTTTCGAGAAGCTCCTCGTCGATTCCCAGTTCTTCGGCCTGGGAGCGAACGTAGGTGAAGGCCGCCTCCGCGCTCTCCCGCATGACGTCCCCCAGCTGGCCGGTGAGGATAAGTTTGCGGGTCCCCTTCATGCGGGCCGCCTCCACAAAGAGGACCTCGCCCCCGGTGGGGGTCCAGGCCAGCCCGATGGCCACCCCGGGGACTCTGACCCGTTCGGTGACCTCGGGAAGGTATTTGGGAGGGCCGAGATAGGCTTCGAGATTCTTGATCGAAACCCTTTCCCCCCTGATCTCGCCCTCAGCCACCCTCCGGGCCACCGCCCGGCACACGGCCCCGATCTCCCGCTCAAGCTGTCGCACACCGGCCTCCCGGGTGTAGTGCACGATGATGCGCCGCAGGGCCGAATCCGTAAACCGCAACTGCGAGGCCTTGAGACCATGTTCCTTTAGCTGGCGCGGCACAAGGTACTTCCTGGCGATATAGAGTTTCTCCTCCTCGGTGTAGCCCGGGATCTCGATGATCTCCAGGCGGTCGCGCAGGGGTGCCGGGATGGTATCCAGCACGTTGGCCGTGGCGATGAAGATCACCCGGGAAAGGTCGAAGGGCAGTTCCAGATAGTGGTCGGAGAACTCCCGGTTCTGTTCCGGATCGAGCACCTCCAGCAGGGCCGCCGCGGGATCACCGCGGAAATCGGTCCCGACCTTGTCGATCTCGTCCAGCATGAGCACCGGATTGTTCACCCCCACCCGGCGCAGGGCCTGAATGATTCGCCCGGGCATGGCCCCCACATAGGTGCGCCGGTGTCCCCGAATCTCGGCCTCGTCCCGCACGCCCCCCAGCGAGATGCGCCAGAACCTGCGCCCCAGGGCCCGGGCGATGGAGCGCCCCAGACTGGTCTTGCCCACCCCGGGAGGCCCCAGGAAACACAGGATGGGGCCCTTCATTTCCGGATTGAGTTTCCGCACCGCCAGATATTCCAGGATCCGCTTCTTGACCTTCTCCAGGTCGTAATGGTCCTGATCCAGGATGCGTTCGGCTTCCCTGAGATCCAGGTGTTCCTCCGTGGATTCCAGCCAGGGAAGCTCCAGGATCCAGTCCAGGTAGTTCCGGACCACGGTGTATTCGGCCGAGGCCGGATGGGTGCGGGCCAGTTTTTCGATCTCCTTTTCGGCCTCCCGGCGCACCATCTCCGGAAGGGCCTTCTTCGCCAGCCTCTCCCGCAGCTCCTCCACCTCGGCCTCCACCCCTTCGGCCTCGCCGAGCTCCTTCCGGATGACCTTGAGCTGTTCCCGCAGGTAATACTCTTTCTGGGCCTTCTCCATCCGATCCCGTACCTCGGCCTGGATGCGCTGCCCGAGTTCCAGGACCTCCAGCTGCTCGGCCAGAAGCC
>JALWCD010000216.1 GCA_027036915.1 Thermodesulfatator sp.
GCTCCAGGTCCACCCAGCGGTCCCCCACCACATAGGCCCGGGAGAGATCGAGAGACAACTCCTCAGCGGCTTTGAGGACCAGACCGGGCTCCGGCTTGCGGCATCGGCAACCCGCTTCCGGGGCATGCAGACACACATAGACGCCGTCCACCTCCGCGCCCGCGGCAGCGAGCCTCCGCAGAAGTTCCCGGTTGACCTCATGCACCAGGCTTTCCGGAAAATATCCCCGGGCCGGGCCGCTCTGGTTGGTCACGATCACCACCGCAAAGCCCGCCTCCTTAAGGAGCCTTATCCCCTCCGCGGCCCCGGGAAGGAGCCTCAGACGGGAAAGATGATTGAGGTAACCCACCTCCTCGTTTATGGTGCCGTCCCGATCCAGGAAAACCACGGGTCTTTTCATGTTTCGCAGACCTCCCGGATGGCTTGCAAAACCTCCTCCACCGAGATTTCCGTAAGACACCGGTAGCCCCGGTCGCAGGTCCTCCGGAGACAGGGGCTGCAGGACAGGGGTTTCCGCACCACCCGCGCCCTGAGATTCAGGGGACCGGTGGCCTCGGGATCGGTGGAACCGAAGATGGCCACCTGGGGACGCCCCAGGGCCGCGGCCACGTGCATGAGACCGGAATCATTGGAGACGAAGACCGCGGCTTTCTCGATGATCGCGGCCGCGGTGGCCACATCCGTCCGGCCGCAGAGATTCCGCACGCGGGAAAGTCCTGCGACCAGCGCCTCTCCAGCCGGCCTTTCGACTGCCCCGCCCACCAGGGCCACGGACCAGCCCTCCCGCAGGAGGGCCTCGGCAAGCCCCCGAAACCTTTCCACCGGCCAGCGCTTGGCCGGCCCGTAGGCCGCCCCCGGGGCCAGAACCGCCAGAGGCCCGGAAAGCCCGAAAAGTAGCTCACCGGCCCTCTTTCGGGCCGAAGAGGAAAGAAAAAGCCTGAGCCTCCGGTCCCTCACCCGCACCCCTAGGACCTCAAGAAGACGGAGGTAGTAGTCCCGCTGATGGAGTCTTTCCCGGGGCCGGGGCACGGCCCGGGTGAGAAGGGGGGATCTTCCATCCCCGGCATAGCCCAGGCGCTCGGGTATCCCGGAAAGGAAGTAGATCAGCGCCGAGGAGAGGGAATTGGTAAGAAGAAGCCCGGCGGAGAAGGCGTGCCGCTTAAGCTCTTTTGCCGTGCGAAAGAGGCCCAACCTTCCCTCGCTTAAAGGAATGAAGCCCTTTACCCCGGGGAAGGCCTCAAAGAGGGGCTTAAGGTATTTGCGGCCGAGGAGCACGATCTCCCTTTCTCCGGCCAGCGCAGAGAGGGCCGGCGTGGCCATCACCGCGTCCCCCAGCCAGTTCGGCAACCTCACCACCCACATCGACCTTAGCTTACCACAGATCCGAAGGGGTAACGGAAAATACGCTTGAGAACCAGGGTGGCGTAGGAGCCCCGGGGCAGGAAAAACCGCAGTCGCACATCCCGGACCGAGGGCTCCTTTCTTTCCAGAATTTCGCAGGAAAGGTCGCCGGGAAAGACCACCGCCTCCCGGGGATAGGTCTTGAAGATGAGGCCCTTGACTAGGGTGCGAAGGCGGGAAAGCCCCGGGATGCCCTCCCGCCGGAGCACCTCCTCGTAAAGTCCCCGGAGGTCTTCGGAGAGTTTGAGCCTGGGGCTCGGAAGCGGAAGCCTTAAGGCCGAAAGCTCCTCCCTGACCTCCGGCGGCAACTCCTGATAGAAAAAGAATTCCCCCAGAAGATAGGGCAGGCGAAAATGCACCAGCCCTCTTTTTTCGAGATAAAGCTTGAGGATCTCGTTCCAGAGGTAGGCCTGATAGGCGTGGGCCAGCATCAGGAGATACTCCGAATCCACCAGGCCGAAAGCCCTTTTAAAGGTTCGTTTACTCGGACGGTGGGAGGCCAGAAATTCCACCAGACGCTTCTCCCAGGGGCTGGGAGCCAGGGGAAGACAGGGCTTCACTTCTGGCCAGTGACGACGCAGGCACTCCCGGAAACGTTCCGTTCGCCGGTAATCATAATGGGAACCTTCTACCAGCAGAAGATAGAGCGCCCTTTCGAGGTTTCCCCGCACGGCCTCCCGGGCGGCAAAGCCCTGGCGGTGACGGACCGAGCCGAAGCGCTGCTCATCGAAATAGTTGGGTACGCCAAATTGGCGCACGGCCTCAACCTCGCGCGCCAGTTCCTCCTCCGAAAGCGCCACCTCCCGGACCGTAATCTCAAAGAGGTTTCCCCGGAGACGGGCCTTGGACATGGGGGAGGAGACTTGTCCCAGGTACTCCAGGTGCCAGTCCCGGCCGTGCAGGTCCTTTTTGGGCCCCCCGGGGATGGTCACGAACTGGTAGGAAACCGCATGGCGATCCTTTAAGCCCCCGTAACCCAGAACATCCTGACGGAGGCGAAGCCGGCGTGCGATTTCCCCCAGAACATCCCAGGTGGTGAGCCCTCGCTTTCTGAGCCGGTAAAGGGCGTACTCTCCCCGGCCCTCGGGATGGATGTCGGCCACTTCATAGACCACGAAATCCTCCGGTCGGCTCTTGATCCGCATGCTTTCCCTTCCGGCCCTTTCAAGTTATAAAGTTTTTCGGGGCCCTCTCATGGCCGAAGCGAAAGAAATCCTCCAAAAACGTCTTGCGGAGTGCGAGGAAGAACTCGCCCGCACCCGGGAACTTCTCCTTATAGACCCTGTGACCGGTTTTTTCAACGAGCGGGGTTTCCTGCGGGCCCTGAATGCCGAGCTGTCTCGCTGTCTGAGGGAGGGGACCTTCCTGGCCCTCACCCTGATAGAGATCCAGAATCTCGAGTCCATCCAGAACATTTACGGCCTCTACGGCGTGCAGAAAGTCCTGGCTTTCCTGGCCGAACATCTCAAGCGCCATCTCCGCCCTTATGATCTGCTGGGCATCACGGCCCATAACCTCCTCTGGGTGGTTTCGGCCATCAGGAAGACCGGGGAGGGGGCCCGGCTGGCCCAGAGGGTTTATCGGCTTCTCAACGAGCTGGTTTACGACGACCAGGAACTGGTTTTCCCGATTCGAACGGCGGTCATTACCCGGATCATCTGCGGCGGGGCCGCACCCGGTGAAATCCTCAACCAATCCCTGAAACTCCTACCCGAAGCGCGCCTGGTTCAGGAACCTCTGATCGTCCTCGGGGAAGAAACCCCCCGACAAAAAAGCCTGGAAAAAGAAATCTTCCGGGCCATCGCCCGGGGAGAACTGGCCGTGGCCCTTCAGCCGGTAATCAACATCCAGACCGGAAAGACCATCTTCTACGAGGTCCTGGCCCGCTTCATCTCGGAGGAGGACACCTTTTCCGCCGGGACCTTCATGCCCTCGGTAGAACACCTGGGGCTTTTCGAGGAACTCGATCGCCAGATCCTCTACAAGGCCATGGTGCTCCTCAAAGAATCTCCGGAAATCGGCCGGGTAGCCGTAAATATCTCCCAGGAATACGCCCTCCGGGAGCTCGGCAAAGACCTCCTGTCCTGGACCAAATCCATCGGCATTTATCCCGAGGATCTCATCCTGGAAATCAACGAAAGGAAAGGCCCCTTCTCCCCCCTGACCCTCTCCTCGAAACTCAATTTCTTCAAGGCCGAGGGCTACACCCTCAGTCTCGACGACTTCGGCGTGGAGAGCGCCAATCTCTTTCTCCTGCGGGACATCCCCTGGGATCTGGTCAAGGTTGACGGGCGCTTTGTGCGGGGGCTTCTCACCAACGATTTTGATCGCCGGGTCCTGCGCTTTCTTGCGGACTGCGCCTCCCTTCTGGGATTCAAACTGGTGGCCGAACAGGTGGAAGAGGAAAGGATCCTTCGGGAGGTGGCCCGCTACGGGGTCCTTTACGCCCAGGGCTTCTATTGCGGAGAGCCGGAAATTATCCCGGAGACCAGGTTTTTGAAACCTCCGAGGATTAGGGGGGAGGGATAGTCCCTCCCCCCTAATCCTCAGACTAGAGCTCAGAATAAGTAATCTTTTTACTTTCGGTGTAAATCACATCGCACTTGCTACCTTTAATGCAATAAGAGGCCTTCACCTCCACCAGAACCTCTTCGGTATCTTTAGGCAGGGTGAAGAGGAAACGCTCCTCACGGGTCTTCATGGGAGGCAGGGTGAGGTCCAGGATCTCCTTGATCTGCCAGGCCCCGTAACGCATACGGCCCTCGATGTCCAGACCGATCTCAAAATATTCCCTCTTTTCCTGATGAAGGATCTTTCCGCTCCGGGGATCTTTGGCGGTCACTTCCAGGACCACCTTGCCGGACCAGAGTCAGCCATCAGGGATCCGGTGTCCGGCCCGATTGGTGAGAAAGGCCTCCACATTGACGGCCGGAATCCACTTACCCACCCCGTAACGGAAACCCTTTATCTCCGCCTGAAATCCTATTCCCTCCTTCACGATCTCCAGGTCATGACCTCCAGGAAAACGGTGTCCCCGATCCTTGGCATACATGTGACATTCCTGACAGGTCTTCCTTCCGCCTAGAGAGATGTAAGCGTGGTAGTAGCTCTGAGAAAGGGTATTGCACATGGTGCTTTCGCCGTCGGAAGCCACATAAACGCCATGGCACCAGGCACAAAAGGCCGCGCTTTTAAGGGTGGGGGTATATTCCGTGGGATGTTCGGCCTCCACATCCTCATTGGCGGTGTAGATGGCTTGAGGATCCGGTTCCCCGAACCAACCCGGAGAGGACCGGTGGACCACAATGTTGTGACAGGCGTAACAGGTAATGTTAAGCTTTGAAAGTTTGGCCTTCACTTTCTCAAAACGCGCCTCGTCCTTGGCTTCCTTGGCCTTTTTGGCCTCAATCATCAGGTCCGCAATCTCTAAAGCCAGCCTTTCAGTAGCATACTTAATCTGAGGCAGGTGACAGTCCAGGCATTTCAGAATTTCCTTTTTGTTGAGCTCCTTCTGCCATTCCTTGGGCACACCCACCACGAAGAAGTTGGCTATCCCCTTAATGGAATCCACCATGGAACGGGCGTGAAAGGACTCCTCCCATTCCTCATAAATCTCCTCATGACATTCCATACACTTTCTGGAACTGAAGGTTTCCACAAATTCATCGAAATCATCAATAAGCTTACCGGTAGGAAGATCCAACTTCTTTCCGTTAGACTGCAGGGGCAAAACTATCCAGAAAAAAGAAAAGATCAAGAAAAACAAAAGGCTCCTTTTCAGCATATTCCAACCTCCTTCCTTTTTTTCATTAGTAGAGCTTTTAAAAATCGGATTGTCAAGACGAAAAAAGAGTATGGCAGATTTTAAGCAGTTTAATCTTCAGAAAAAGCGATAGTTAGAATTTATCTCCTTAAAAGGTTTAGAACTAAAGTTAAAATCAGGCTTAACAGAAGACAGGTGACCAGGGGAAAGTAGAAGGTGAAGTTGCCCCGGCGAATGAGGATGTCTCCGGGGAGGCGGGGAAGCTGGGAAAGCTTGGGGACCAGGATCATAAGGATCCCGGCGAGGACCAAAAAGATCCCGAAAAGAACGAGCATCTTTCCCATCTCGGAGAAAGGGTTCATGAGGCCCTCCTCCGGCGGTATTTCTTGTCGTAGCGTTCCTCCTCACTGAAGATGCAGCCGCAGTAGGGCTGGCGATAGATGCCGAGTTCCGCGGCCTCCCTCTGGCCCCGGCGATAGCCCTCACGAAAATCGCGGTAGAGAAAAGTGAGCCCGAAACGACGGGCTAGGGCTTCCCCGATCTCCCGCACCAGGTCGTGCTTCTGAAAGGGGCTGTAAAGGAGGGTGGTGGAGAAGGCTGAAAAACCCTCCTCCCGCGCAAGCCTTGCGGTCTCCTTGAGGCGCAGATAGTAGCAGACCTCGCAGCGGTCCTCCTCCCGGAAAACCACCTCCCGCAAGAACTCCCGCAGACCGTATTCCCGATTCCAGATGACCTCAAGGTCTCTCTTTTCCGCGACCTCGCGCAGGGCCGAGATCCGCCGCCGAAACTCCCGGTAGGGATGGATGTTGGGATTGTAAAAGAAACCCACGGGTTCCAGGCCCTCCTCCCGGAGGACCCTCAAGGGGTAAAGGGTGCAGGGGCCGCAGCAGGTGTGAAGCAGGATCCTCATTCCGCTTAAAAATTTAACCCTCCCCCGGGGTTTGCTCCAGGGCGGAAAATGATATTCTATACTCATGAGAAATCTTCCCCTTGACACCTCGTCCTTTAAGCAGATTCGGGAGCGGGGCCTGGTCTATGTGGACAAGACCCCCTGGATCCATCGCCTCCTTGCCTCCGGAACCTGCTACTTCCTCTCCCGCCCCCGAAGGTTCGGAAAGTCCCTCACCGTAAACACCCTCAAGGAACTCTTCCGCGGAAACGAGAAGCTCTTTGAGGGCCTTTACATCTACAACAAGTGGGAGTTTGTCGAACACCCGGTCCTCATCTTTGACTTTAACACCATCCCTCGTCAGACGCCGGAGGCCTTAGAGAGGGGGCTTTACGCCAGCCTTGAGGAGTTTGCCGAAGACTACAAAGTAGAGTTCAGGAAAAGGGGCGGACTGGGCAAGGACTTTGATCTCCTGATCAAGGCCCTCTACCGCAAGACGCGCCGCCCGGTGGTGGTCCTCATTGATGAATACGACAA
>JALWCD010000217.1 GCA_027036915.1 Thermodesulfatator sp.
CACCATCTGTGATTTCGTAGCCGATCAGAGGGCTCCAACCCCCACCGCGGCCGCCACCCAGGCCTTTCCGGAAAAGGAAGCCCTTCTTGAGCATATCTCCCACCTGCGCCAGAAACTCGCCGAAAGGATCCGGCAGAGGCTCACTCATCTGGAAAGAGAAATCCATCATCTTAAAAGACGGCTCCGGGACCCGGGGCGTCTCCTGACCGAGAGGGAAAACCGCCTGGCGGAACTCGCCCGGCGTCTCAGCCGGGGACTTGAGGAACAGCTCGCAAGACGGGAAAGGACCCTGGCCTTCCTGGCCCGGCATCTTGAGGCCGTCTCACCCCTGGCCATCCTCTCCCGGGGCTACAGCGTGGTCCGCAAACGGCCCGGCGGGGAGATCATACGCCGGGCCCGGGAGGTGCGTCCCGGAGAAGAGGTGGAGATCATCCTTTCCGAGGGAGGGCTCGAGGCCCGGGTGGAAAAGGTGAGGGACCATGTTTAGGGCGGCGGTCTTCCTGCTGCTCCTCGCGAGCCTCTTTTTCCCGCTCAGGGGCCTGAGTCAGGGCCCTCTTGTGGGGCACCCGGGGGAGGTGCTCTTCATTCCGGCGGCCCCGGGGGAACTCCGTGCCCGTTTCCTGGGGCACGCCTTCTCGCCGGTGCTCCTCGGCTCACGGGCCTATTTCCCCATCGCCATTCCCCTTAAGACCTCCCCCGGGATCTTTCGGGTGGAGATCGAGGGCTCTGCCCCGCGCCGGGTGAGCCTCGAGGTCCGCCCCAAAAGATACCCCACCGAGCATCTCAAACTTCCTCCTAAAATGGTAACCTTCCCCCCGGAGATCCTGGCCCGTATCCGCCGGGAGGTAAAGCTCATCCGTGGGGTCCTTTCCCGGACCGGAGAGGGCCTCTGTCGCTGGGAAAAAGGCTTCATCCTGCCGGTTAAGGGGCGGGTGAGCAGCCCCTTCGGTCTTCGCAGGGTCCTGAACGGCGAGCCCCGCAGCCCTCACGGGGGCGTGGATCTGGCCGTTCCTTCCGGCACACCGGTCCGGGCCGCGCAGGAAGGCCGGGTGGTCCTGGTGGGAGAATTTTACCTCCCGGGCAAAGCCCTGGTTCTGGATCACGGCTGCGGGGTGTATACTTACTACGCTCATCTTTCCCGGATTCTGGTTCGGAAGGGCCAGAGGGTGCGCAGGGGAGAGGTCATCGCCCTTTCGGGAGCCAGCGGTCGGGCCACCGGTCCGCACCTGCATTTCGGTCTCTATCTCTCGGGGGTGAAGGTGGATCCCCTTTTCTTCATCCGGAAGACGAGGATGATTTATGGCGCTCAGGCTGGAGGAACATCTCAGGCGTCTTGAGGAGATCGTAAGAAGGCTCGAGTCCCCGGACCTTCCCCTGGAGGAGGCCCTGGAACTCTACGAGGAAGGAGTCCGACTGATAAGGATCTGTGAAAAGAGCCTGCGGGAGATGCGGGCCCGGGTGGAGGTCCTTCTCAGGACCGAGGAGGGGTTTGAGAGCCTTTCGCTTGAGGAGGCCCTCCGGAGAAATCAGACATGAGTCCCGCGGAATTAAAAAGCCTGATCGAGGAAAAGCGCCTCCTCATCGATCGGAAGCTGGCTGAGATCCTTCCGGAGCGTCAGGAACCGGGGGACCGGGTGATCGCCGCCATGCGTTACAGCCTTTTTGCCGGGGGCAAACGCCTTCGGCCCATCCTGTGTCTCCTGGCAGCCGAGGTCTGCGAGGCCCGGGGGGAGGACTTTCTCCTCTTCGCTTGTGGTCTGGAGTGTCTGCACACCTATTCCCTTATTCACGACGATCTTCCGGCCATGGACGACGACGATCTGCGCCGGGGACAACCCACCTGTCATCGGGCCTTTGACGAGGCCACGGCCATCCTGGCCGGAGACGGTCTGCAGGCCCTGGCCTTCGAGCTCTTCTCTCACCCGGAT
>JALWCD010000218.1:0-1059 GCA_027036915.1 Thermodesulfatator sp.
CTTTCTTTCTGTATAAAGTGTATTGAGCCTTTTTTTGATAAGTTCCAGACGATTTTTTTTGGGCTTTAAAGATTCATACTCTCTATACCAGCGGGTGATCTCGCGAGAATCAAGTTTTATAGCCAGCTCTTTTTCTCTTTTGCGTAATTTTTCTTCTACCGGAATTTCTCTTGTTTTTCTCCAATCTGTCAGAAGATTTTTAAATTCCTCTATACTTCTTTGAAGTTCGGTATCCATTTCATAAAGAAAATAACACCATCTTTTTATAGTTCTTTCACTAAGAGAAATGGCTGTTTCAAGATATTTTAGTCCCTCAGCAGGATGAGGCTCAGTAGGGAGAAAACTTCGGAGATTAAATTCTAATTTTTGGGCAACATACTCAAAGACTTCCGAAAGAGAATAAAGATGCTCTCGTATTTCGTTAAGAATGCCCTTTTCTCGAAGAACCATTCTTTGTTCGTAGATAAGACTTTCGGTCTCGGCGTCCCGAAGTTGTTTAATTTTTTCCTCCACCAGCGGCAGACGACTTAGTTCCGCTTCAAGATCTTCTTTTTCTTTCAAGGCTCCTATGATGTTTCTCCGCGATTCTTCCAGCTTTCGTTTGAGTTCTTTCTTGAGTTTTGATAAATCTTCAATCTCTTTTGGAAGAAATTTTTTAAGAATCTCAAGAACTTTTTGGGGATTTTTGGAAATTTCAGCCAACTCCTGTTGACCGTAAATTTCTATGCCCGGTACCAGATCCGAGGGAGCCAGATCTAATAAAAGGCCTTCTTCGTCTCTTACCACGGGAGGGTTGGGCACTACTCTTTCTATCAGGTAATCTTTCACTTCCGGCGTTACACTCCGCACCACCACCCATATGCGACTACCGGGTTTTACTACTTGCTGGATTATTCCCCGGGAAAGACGGCTTATCTCTTCGGTAAGGGGTTCAAGTCCCAGAGCATAACGCAGACTTTCAATCACGGTGGACTTGCCGGTTCCCCTTCCGCCCACCAACACATTCAGGTCCGGATTAATCCGTATTATTTCACCATCGAGAAATCCTCCTTCCCAGGG
>JALWCD010000218.1:1069-2701 GCA_027036915.1 Thermodesulfatator sp.
CTTGCTATGCCAACAATAGTAGCATGGTGCGGAGGACGCCCTCTTGCCGGAAGCCTTACCCTGGACTCCGGGTCTAGAAAGGCTTGGCGCAGGGCCTCTATGGTGACTTCGCTCATTTTTATCCAACACCAGGTATTGTTTCGCTCTAAGTCTTTCGGATCGCTGACATCCTGAGCGTTGAGGTAGGCTGGAGGGCGTTTCCGACGATATTCGGGAGCACGATTAAGAAGAATATCTCGGTATTGCTGAGGGATGTTCGGATCCTCAGGATAAGTGGCCAGGGCCGCGGCGAGAAGTTCAGGATCGCGCCAGCAGGTAGCTCTGGCCTGTCCGGATAAGGCTTTTAAAAGACCGCCATCCTCAAGAATGTGGGCCGCAATGCAGATTCCATTCCATTCTTTTTGTACTTTTCGCAAAAGTTCTACAAAAGTAATCTCTCCCAGCGGAGAGGAATCCTCGTCACGATGGACACCGCAAGCTCCTATGTAACGCTCTATGATTTGCGCTGGGGTGCCGGATTCAAAAAGACAGAGAACATGGATGCCTTCCCTGGTTACAGCCTCAAAGCCCGGAAATACTTTAAGGCCAGCTTCTTCGGCTTTTGAAATCAACCTAAGGGAATCTCTTATACGGTAATGATCTGTAACTCCTATGACTTCAATATTTTTGTCAATCAAAACTTTGATCAAAGCTTCATTGTATTCTTCCTCTGAAGTAAAACTGGTTTTCCGTCCGTGTCGTTCAAGATAGGCGTAAGGATTCACCTGAAAAGCACAGCGGTAAAATCTGGCTCCAGAGGGGGCTTGAAGGGCTTTTTTTATAATTTCTGGCCATCTGACATATTTCATGACTTCCCCCTGATCTCCTCCAAGCTTTTCTTTATCTCAAAAAGTTCCTCCTCGGTGAGGCCCCAAAGGCGGGCCGCGGCGCGGTCAATCTCTTCCTCAAGCCGGCGAAGCTCCTCCTGCGCCGCCTCGTCTCCCTCGTAAGCCCTCGGTGCAAGCTCGTGGGCCCGACGGGAAAGGTTGGCTAAATTTATGTGGGTTGGATTTTGAGAATCAAAACAGGGCGTTTTTATTTTGTAAAGAATATGTGTAGAAATTTGGGTTGAAACAATAAAAGCATTTACTAAAAATCTGCAAATTGAATTGTTTAAAATAGCACTAAGATAATAAGCTTCTTTTTCGTCTTGTAAAGCAATTATTATTAAGCGATGATCTGGAACAATGATTTTGCCATTGAATTGAGAAATTACTACAGCCGTCATTTCTGCTGCTATATATCTCCACACCACCTTCCAGGGGGCAAAGGTATAACTTCCGACATCAAACATGGAATAGAAGGGAGCAGTTTCGACCGCATGCCCGTTTGGGTCTCGGCGGGTGAAGTAGCGTTTGAAGGCGGCCCGTTCCCTCAACACTTTCTCAAAGCGTTTGAGGTAGGCCCAGGTCTTGGGGAAACGGCGTTGAAGGTGCTCTTCGTCAAGTCCCCGGCGTTTTTCCGGGTCTTGAACCATGAGGATCCAGGCCGAAGGACGGGCGTACCAGCGGCGCACATCCCGGCCTCGGAGAAGCGGATAGAGAAGATCCGGCTCAAGGGCTGCGGTCACGGTTTCCACTTTCCGCTTGGCTC
>JALWCD010000218.1:2711-5470 GCA_027036915.1 Thermodesulfatator sp.
CCGTCCGGTCTCTCGGCTATGATCTCCATCCAGTAAACTCCGTTGGCTCCGCCGGTATTTACACCCTCGTGGGCCTCGTAATCGGACTTTCCCAGAACCCTGCGGATGGCCGAAAGGGCTTTTTTTCTAGCGGTGAGCCAGGCGCTGGTTTCGTCCTCGGGATTCACCGGCACGGCAAAGAGGTTGAGTCGCCGGGTCCTCTCCAAAACTTCGGCCAGGGCGCTGTCGTAGCTCAAGCGACCGCGGGCAGTCTTTTTCCAGTAGGTGTAGGGTACAGGATAGCGGGTGGGTTTGCCCTTTTTGAGCACTATCACCGCGGTGCGATTACTTGCGCCCTCAAAGGGCTGGAGCTCGCTTAGATCGTCTACATGAAGGACGCAAAGCGGGGGCCCATTATTCCCTAAGCGGAAGCGCCGGAAACCCTGACCCGCCCCGGCAGTTTTGAAAACACTCTGGGTGATCACGAAAGCGAGTTTCCCCCCGGGTTTGAGAAAGTGGTCGGCCACGGCGTAGGTCATAAGCATGGCCAGATCCTTCTTGCCTTTCCCCAGAATGGTGTCCATACCTCCGTGGATAAAAAGCCCGTAACGGTGCCATAGAGGGGCCGTAGCCCGCCGATAATCCTCGGGAAGACTTTCCCAGTTTACCCAAGGAGGATTTCCCGCAATGTAGTCAAACTTTCCGAGGAAAAGCGGCATGAAGGCGTTTTTGAGCACTCGGGCCCAGATGCCGTTTAGCCCCCGGGCGTGAAGGTTGCGAAGTTTTTCGAAAAGCTCGGCAAGCACCGGCTCGCTTTCGGGATGCGAGGCCACATCCGGTATCTCCCGGCGGCACCGTTCAAGAAAGGCTTCGGTGGGGAAACTTCCCTCTATATACTCTTCAAGGAGGCTAGTAAGTCTTTCCATTTCTTCGCGAGTGTCAATCACCGCGGGCACCGGGAACTTCCCGACCACTGTTTCCAGCTCACGCCGGTGGCGATCGAAAAGCCCGAGGCCTTTTTCCGGGGTGAGGATGCTGTCGGCGAGATAGACCGGGATTTCCACCTCCCGCCGCCGATACGGAAGAAGGTCGGCTACCGCGAGAAGATAATTGACACGGGCGGAAAGGACGGCCAGCGGATTGAGATCGAGCCCCACCACGCTCGAAAGGACGGCTTCGAGGGTTTCGGCCTCCCCGAAGCCTGCTTTGAAACAATGGGCCTTTAGCGCCCGGATGGCCAAGACGAGAAAAGTGCCGGAGCCGCAGGCCGGGTCAAGCAGACGCTTCCCCGCTCTTGCCGAAGGCTTTCCAGGCTCGGGCGGACGAAAGAGAGGTTCTCCAAGCTGAGCCAACACCCGCTCGGCCAGCCAGTCCGGAGTATAGAACTCGCCTAAGTCATGGCGAACTTCTCGTGGAAGGAGATAATGATAAAGCTTTTTAAGAAGGTCGCGAGCGCTGTGAGGATCGTCTTCAATAGTGGCTGGATTGTATTCGGAAAGGCGTTTGAGGGTAAGACGCAGGGCCTCTTCAATTTCCTCTCCCCAGGCAGAAAGGTACCAGGCGAAGAAGTCGCCCTCAAGTAAGTTTTTAAGTCCCAGTTCCCGAAAGATTCCTCCACTTTCAAGCCGTGCAAGCTCGTGCCTTAAGTCTTCTCCTTCAAGATTGGCTACACGGGTAAGCGGGGTGGTGGATAGTTTTCCCCCGGCATAGGCCTCAAGCACCAGGCGGGCGATGTTTTTCACCAGGAAGGAAAAATAGGTGTGAACGGCGAAGAAAAAGCGTGGAGGATCTAGCTTCTCAGGCTTAAGCCCCATACCGCGGACAAAGGCTTTTAATTCCTTTTGATGACGTATCTTTCCACTTACGGCTTCGTAGCCCGCGCTCTCTCCGAAAAATAGTCTCCACTGCTCGAAAAGCCGGGCCGTAAGTTCGTCCTGACACCTTTCAAGAGCCCGATAAAGCGCCCTTACCACCCTCTGGGTGTATATATTTTGGTTTCCAAAATCTTCTACCAAGTTTTCTGGAATGAGAGCCCGGCCGGAAGAAAGAGAAAAAAGGACTCGCAGAAAGCGTTCTGTGGAGATCGGGGTGACCGGAAGGGGTTCTTCTACAATGAAGCGATTTCCGTGAAACCGAACAAAAATATAATAATGTCCGTCAAAGACCACTCCTAGAAGACGATGGCGATCGTGTCTTTCCTTTTTGGCCAGGCCTTCAAGATACTTTTTCGTTTGGTTTATAGCGTGTTGGGTATGGCGATGCTTCAGATTCTGCCGTAGAGATCCCGGTGGTTCGTATTCGATTATAAGACGATTGTAAACGGCATCGGCTCTCCCGGTGGCCAGAGTGTATTCTTCCCGGAAAAGAAGGTGTACGCCGAAGCGTTCGGCAAGCTCTTCGATATGTCCGGTCAAACGGGTGCGGAATTCGGCTTCGTTCCGACTTTCAGCCGCGGCTTTACGTATCTTTTCTGTAAATTCAGGAGCTACTTGTTCGATTGCTCTATAGACATTTTCCCATAATTCCATGGAGCTTATTTCTGTAGTCTCCTTTTTGGGGTGAATTATAGCAAAGGACAGAGATAAAAAGAACCTTAAGGACTTTAATTTCTCGGTAATCCCCGGAGGAGCCAGCCAGGAACGGCCCAGGCGGAGGAGATCTCCGAAGAAAGGTACTGGGGCGTTACCGCCCTGGGAGAGTAGGTCGGTGCCCGGGGTTGATTTTTTAAGCCCGGCTGGGAGTAATCCTAGCCGGGCTTTTTATTTGTATAGATTTTTACC
>JALWCD010000218.1:5480-7863 GCA_027036915.1 Thermodesulfatator sp.
TCACGAAGTCCACCTCGGGGCCGCTTTGCTTTCGCCAGAAGCGGAGGCGTTCGTCCGGTCTCAGGTTTCTCATGAGCGCGAGAGCCACCATGTTTTCCGCGTAAAGCCCCGCAGTCTGCGGCCTTAAGGACAGGGAAGAAAAGTTGCCCAGGGCCCAGCTCAAAAGGCCGGTATCTGCGAAATATAGCTTGCTGGCCTTTTTAATTTCCGTGCGAGGGTTCTCGGCAAGCGGTGGCACCTCTTTCACCAGGAAGAGGGCCTTAAGTAGCTCCAGATAGTGTTTTACCGTCTTGTGGCTTACCCCTACATCCGAGGCCATCTCCGAAAACTTGACCAGGGAACCCACGCTTCCGGAAAGAGCCAGGAAGACCTTCTCAAAGGTTCGAGGGTCCGGTTGGACAAACAGGAGTTTCAGATCCCTCAAGGCGTAGAGGCGGAAGATCTGCGAGAGGAGTTTGATCTTTACTTCCCGATCCGGGGCCAGGACGACTTCGGGAAAGCCTCCGAAAAGGAGAAACTCCTCCAGTAGCTCCCATATTTTTTCGGGAATTCGTAAGGGTTCGGGGGCTCGGGGTTGGTGAATGGAGACGGGCGCAAAAAGCCGGTCGTAAGGGCCTTCTTCCCGGAAATACAGGAATTCACGAAAGCTCAGGGTGAAAAGCTCAAACTCCACCATGCGACCGATGAGGGAGTCCCTGAAGTGTTTGAGAACCGCAAGGCTTGAGGAACCCGTGAGGATAAGTTTGAGCTCGGGAAAGTGGTCCACCGTGAGTTTCACGAAACGGGCCGGATCTTCGAGAAGATGAAACTCGTCCAGGAATACCACACCGGGTTTACCCAGAAATTTCGCGAGGGCCTTAGGTCCGGCCTCGATCACATCCCGGTCGTCAGGATCTTCCAGGTCAAAGAAAAATACGGGTTTGCCTTCTTCGGCAAGCCTCAGGGCCAGAAGCTTGAGAAGAGAGGTCTTTCCCACCCGACGCGGGCCCACTATAACTACGGCCTCCCTGCGGGCAAGCCAGGGCTCAAGCTTTAAGAGCAATTCCCGCGGATAGAGCCTCTCTTCTTTTATGCTTTCAAGACTTAGCATCTTTACCAAATGGTAATCCTATTCCCAAAAAGTTCAATTTTTTGGGAGGGAGATTCCCGTTTGGCACGGTTAAGGGTTTTTAAGGGCGGTATGACCTCCGCTGGGCCAGCCCAGGAGGAACCAATCGGGGACGGCCCAGGCGAGTTCGGAGAGAGGGAAAACCTCTTCTCCGCGATAGATTACCAGGCCCAGGCGGAGGCGATCTCCGAAGAGACGACGACTGCGCTCGATGGGGGTGGCGTCCTTACGATAGACCTTTTCCCGGGCCTTCATCTCCACAGCTACGAATCCGGCCGGGGTTTCCAGAAGGAGATCTACTTCCAGACCGCCCGCGGTGCGCAGATAGAAGGCCGAAAATCTTACGCCTAGGGAGCGCAGGGTGGCCAGAATTTGGGCGGTGATAGCGTTTTCGTACTGTTCACCAGTGAGTCCCTGTAGCTGGCCGGAAAGTACCCTTTGGAGCCCGGCATCAAGCCAGATGAGTTTAGGACTTTTAACCAGCCTTACCGTAGGATTTCCGGCCCACGCCGGGAGGAAAAGAATCTGATAGGAGAGTTCTAGATAATGGAGGTAGCGTCTTACGGTGGCCACCGAGATACCGGCGTCCCGGGCGAGCTCCGAGTAGGAAAGGATACGGGCTGCCCGAAGGGCGGCTAACCGGTGGCAGAGGAGAAAGGGTTCAAGGTCCCGCAGACGAGCAAGGTCGGCAAGATCTCTTTCAAGATAAGTGCTCTGGTAGGCTTCAAGCCAGGCGAACCGTTCCTCTGGAGGATATTCGAGAAGGGTAGGCAGACCTCCGAAGGTGAGGAGGTGTTCCAGGGCGGTTCGGAGGCGTCCGACCTCTTCGCCCACCGGAGCCGGTAAAGCGCTCAGGATTTCGGAGGCCTGGTTTAGATTTTCGAGAAGTCCAGCGAGCAAAGGTTTTCCTGGAAAAGGGGCTTCATAGAAAGGAGCCAGTTCACCCAGGGTTAGAGGCCAGAGCTCATAAAGGAAGACCCTTCCGGCAAGTGTCTCTTTAATCTTGAAGAGAAGTAGAATACGGGAAGATCCGAGGAGGACTGAAAAATTTATCTCGCGGGCATCATAGGCCCATTTGATCTTTTCGAGGAGAGCGGGGGCCTTCTGGATCTCGTCAAAAACTGCCTCCCCCACCGTCCGGCCCCAGGCTTCGGCCGGAACACGCTCAAGCCTCAACCTTTCACCAGCCGAATCTAGGTTGAAGTAGCGGTAGCGATTCTCATAGAGTTTTTTAGCCAGCGTAGTCTTTCCTACCTGACGGGCTCCGGTGAGCAC
>JALWCD010000218.1:7873-15645 GCA_027036915.1 Thermodesulfatator sp.
GCACCACCAGGCGGCGCGGAGGAGAGCCCTTGGGGAGACGTTCACTTAAATACCTGGGCAACCAAATCACATGGAAATTTTATCATTACATGAAAAATTTGCAAGGAAATTTTAAACCTTACTGGACTAAAGTTGTTTACTCTTCAAAGAGGGCCAGCGGAAGTGCCCCTTAACTTGATATTTTTCGGCTCCCCGAAAAGCTAGACAAGCAGTATCAAGAGGCGATACGGGGCTACATCCGCCGGGCCTTGCGCCAGCCGAGGGCCTTGAGACGCTCCACCCGGCGCTGGGCCCAGGCGCGCAACTCCTCGAAGTAGCGTTTTGGGTCCTCTTTGAGGAGGGCCACGATCTTTTCTTTCTCAGCCTCGATCTCCGCAAGCTCTCCGGGGTAGGTTTCCTTCCAGGTGGCGTAGCCCTCGTCAAAGAGAAACTCCGGGGTCACCCGTTCGGGATCCACCCCGAGTTTTGAGACCGCCATGAAACGGGCAAGCTCCATGTCGTACTCAATCACCCAGTCCCGGTCCCGGAGCATGGTTGAGGAGTCGTAGTTGGCCTCTTTAGAACATTCCGGGCAATAAAGTTCGCTCACCACTTCGGGGGGCATTATGTTGTCCCTCAGATTGAAAGCCGCCTCAGCGGCTCCGCATCTACATTTAACCCTGATCTCCATGCACATAACTTTTCCTCCTATAAAGAGTATCTTTATCCACTATTACATAAATTTTGACAGGTGGTCAAGGGGAAGCTTTGCGAAAGATTCATTTCGGGGTAAAAGGTGCCCGTATAAAGCAATGGTCTTTGGAGGCTAGCATGGAGAAGTTTGCGGCCTGTCTCAACTGCATGGATGGTCGGGTCCAGGAACCGGTGATTTCCTGGGTTAAGGAAAACCTGGGGATCCCTTTCGTGGATATGATTACCGAGCCCGGGATGGATGGCCTTCTGGGAAGAAATTTCGAAGAGGAGATTCCGCCATCCATCCTTGCTAAACTGCAAATATCTCTTGAAAAACACGGCTCAAGGACTGTGATCGTGGTGGGCCACCACGATTGCGCGGGAAATCCGGTAGATGAAAACACCCATAAGGAACATCTTCGGGTAGCGGTGAAAAAGCTCCGCAAGCTCTATCCGGAACTTACGGTGATAGGTCTCTGGGTTTCCGAAAAGTTCGAGGCCGAGAGATGGTTTTAGGGATTGGCCTTCCGTTGCGATTCAGAAAGGGATTTTCTCTTGGGGTGGAAGGTTTTGCGGGAGCTATAAACTACTAGAAAGGAAGGCGCAGCGGAGCCCTCCGTGTTCCGTGGAAAGTATTTTTCGGAAGCGGAGACCGGTGAGGTGAGAGAGCTCTCTGGTTCCGGTTTCGGGGAAGATCAATAGGAGACGCCATCCACGGAAGCGTTCACGCAATATTTTCCCCCAGGAGCGATAAAAAGCCTCGCGGTCCTTCAGGAAAAGACGTTTACCGTAAGGAGGATCGGTTATCAGGACCCCTGGGGTCGAGGTCGGAGGAAAGAGGTCCCTTATTTCAGACCTGAAAGTTTTGACCCAGGGAGCCAGTCCCGCGGCCTGGAGGTTTTCCCTGGTGGCGGAAAGGGCCTTCGGGGAAGCGTCGCCGGCAAAGATAAAGGGATGTGCCGGGGCCGGCTTCTCGCGGGCTCGGGCTTTGTTTTTTAGTTCCTCCCAGAGGCTTTGGTCGAACTCCGGCCAGTCCTCGAAGGGAAAGCGGCGGAAAATCCCCGGGGCGCGGCCGGCGGCCATCATCGCGGCCTCGGCCGGGATGGTCCCGGTGCCGCAAAAGGGGTCAAGGAGAGGGGTGCGACGATCCCAGCCCGAGGAAAGAATCAGGGCCGCGGCCAGGTTCTCGCGCAGGGCCGCACGCCCCGGGGCCACCTTATAGCCCCGGCGAAAAAGGTCTCCCCCGGAGGTGTCCACGCTTATGGTGCATCGATCTTTTACCAGACGGACCACGATGAGGATCTCTCTTTCGAAAGTCTCCTCAGGATCTCGCCCGAGACGGTTTTCGAGAGCCTTAAGAATTCGCTCTTTTACGGCCCTTTCATGATAGAGCTTTGAGCGATAGGAGGTTACCCGGATCCTCACTCCGTAGCCCTCGGGGAGGTAAAGCTCCCAGGGATAGCGTTCCGTCTTCCGAATGAGTTCGGGAAAGGAGAGGGCCCGGAAGCGGGCCACTCTAAGAAGGACCCGACTTGCGGTGCGCAACCAGAGGTTGGCCAGAAGCATCTCCCGGAGACCGCCATGGAAACTGACTCCGCCTTCCTTTACTACGCCCTCGATACCCAGGGCCGAAAGCTCCCGAACCAGGAGTTTTTCGATTCCCGGGGGAGAGACCGCAAAGAGTTCTAGAGATTTTGAATCTTCGGTAAAGTTCATGAGTTTAAAATAAGATGCGTCCTTTGAGAGACAACTTTCCAGTGGTAGGTGGAGTATAAAAGGACTTTCTTTTCGTTCGGGAAGTTTTAAAGGAATTATAAAATTTGGTTCCGGGGCCTGGATTCGAACCAGGATTCTGGGAGCCAAAGTCCCATGTCCTGCCAGTTAGACGACCCCGGAACGACATTAATAATTTAGCGCTTTCCTCTCGGCTGTAAAGTGGAGTTTAATTTGCGGTTGACAGGGCCTGGGATATGTGTAATTAGAGGTCTAACTGCCATTACTAATTTCAAAGGAGTGGGCCATGATCGAAGTGAGGCTTCACGGTCGAGGTGGACAGGGGGCGGTGACCTCCGCGGAATTGATCGCGGTGGCCGCCATCAATCAGGGGAAATATGCGCAGGCTTTCCCGAGCTTCGGTCCTGAAAGGCGAGGGGCGCCGGTACAGGCCTTCGTTAGGGTGAGCGAGGAACCCATTCGGACCCGGGAAAAGATCTATTTTCCGGATGTGGTCCTGGTGCTGGACCCATCCCTGCCCTCCATCGTCAATGTAACGGCGGGCCTTAAAGAAGACGGCCTGGTGATCCTTAACTCCCACAAAGATGAAAAGGAACTCCGGGAGATGCTCGGGGGCTGGCGGGGGAGACTGGCGGTGGTGGATGCCACCAAGATCGCCCTCGAAGAACTGGGCCTTCCCATCACCAACACCACTATGCTGGGAGCCTTTCTTAAAGCCACCGGACTTGTGGACCAGAAGTATTTGGAAGAGGCCCTTGAGGAGAGATTCGGGCGTCTGGCCGAAAAGAACAAAAAGGCCATGGCCCGGGCTATTAAAGAGATAAAGATCTACCAGTAAAGGAGAAGAGCCATGCCAAAAGGAAAAGATACGGCCCTTATGAGCTGGAAGGAGGTCCCCTTCGGGTGTTACATCCTGGAACCCGGCAACTCGGTAAAATTCAAGACCGGAGACTGGCGCTCGTTCAGGCCGGTGCTGGACAAAGAGAAATGTATTAAGTGTGGTCAGTGTTACATCATGTGTCCGGAGCCGGCATACGAACAGGATGAGGAGGGATATTACATTGTGAATCTTACCTACTGTAAGGGCTGTGGTATTTGTGCCAGCGTATGTCCCAAGGGGGCCATCACTATGGTCATAGAGGAGGTTTAATCATGGGCAAGCGTATAGCCAAGGAAGTCTCCATCGCGGTGGCTGAGGCCGTAAAACAGTGCAGGGTGGACGTGATTGCGGCCTATCCCATCACCCCCCAGACCCACATCGTGGAGCACCTGAGCGAGCTGGTAGCCAACGGGGAGCTTGATGCCGAGTACATTACGGTGGAATCCGAGCATTCGGCCATCAGCGCCTGTCTGGGTTCGGTGGCTACCGGAGCCCGCACCTTTACCTCCACCAGCGCTCAGGGGCTGGCCCTTATGCATGAGATTTTATTCATCACTTCGGCCCTGAGGCTCCCGGTGGTTATGGTGGTGGCCAACCGGGCGCTCTCGGCTCCCATCAGTATCTGGAACGATCATGCCGACATCATGGCCCAGCGGGACGTGGGCTGGATTCAGACCTTTGCCGAAAACGGACAGGAGGCCGTGGATCTGGTCTATCATGCCTTTAGGGTGGCCGAAGACCGACGGGTTATGTTTCCGGCCATCGTAAACATTGATGGTTTCACCCTGAGCCACATGATAGAGCCCATTGAACTTCCGGATCAGGAGCAGGTGGATCAGTATCTTCCGCCTTTCAAGCCCCGCTATAAACTCGATCCGCGCAAACCCATAAGTATAGGGCCGGTGGGTATTCCCGAAATCTATACCGAGGCCAAGAAGGCCCAGGATGAGGCCTTCAAAAATGCCTATCGTGTGATCATTAAGGCCTGGGATGAATTCGAAAAGATCTTCGGAAGGCGGTATCGCCCTGTCGAGACCTACCGCATGGAGGATGCCGAGGTGGCTCTTCTCATCATGGGTTCCCTTGCGGAAACGGCCATGACTGCGGTGGATCGGATGCGGGAGGCCGGAAAGAAGGTAGGGCTGGTGCGGATCCGGCTCTGGCGGCCCTTCCCTCTGCGGGATTTCGTGCGGGCGGTCAAGGGGGTGAAGATGCTCGCGGTGGTGGATCGGGCGCTCTCCCCGGGGGCCACCGGAGGGCCGGTGGCCGTGGAGGTGCGGTCGGCCCTCTACCAGGTGCCGGGACGTCCCCGGGTGGTGAGTTTCATTGCCGGGCTTGGCGGTCGGGATGTCACGGTGGAGGACTTTGAGGAGATGGCTGACAAGGCCTACTTTTACCTGAAGAAAAAACCCAAGGAATCCTACGAGATGATAGGGGTAAAGGAGTAGAGCCATGCTGAAAGAACTTGCCAAATTTAAGGGGTTTAGCGCCAAGAATCTGCCCAAGGAGGAACCCTTTGCTCCCGGACACAGGGCCTGTCAGGGATGTGGCGAGGTGCTCGCCCTGCGGCTGGCCCTGAAGGCCCTGGGCATGAACGTGATCGCGGTCAGCGCCACGGGCTGCATGGAGATCATTTCGAGCCCCTTTCCTTACACCTCCTGGCGGGTACCCTGGATCCATATAGCTTTTGAGAACGCGGCCGCGGTGGCTTCCGGGGTAGAGGCCGCGCTCAAGGCCCTGAAGCGCAAGGGTCGTTTTCCCAAAAACCGGCGGGTGGACGTGGTGGCCTTTGCCGGAGACGGTGGCACAGCTGATATCGGCCTTCAGGCCCTCTCCGGAGCCCTTGAGCGGGGCCACGACTTCGTTTATATCTGCCTGGACAACGAAGCCTACATGAATACCGGAGTCCAGCGTTCGGGGTGCACTCCCTACGGGGCCATGACCACCACCAGTCCTCCCGGAGAGAAATCCATCGGACAGATGACCTGGAAGAAGAACGTGCCGGCCATCGCTGCGGCCCACGGTATTCCCTATGTGGCTACCGCCACGCCGGCCTTCTTCTTGGATCTCATGAACAAGGTCAAAAAGGCTGCTCTGGTGAACGGGCCGGCTTACGTTCACATTTATTCTCCCTGCCCCACCGGCTGGGGTAGCAAGGGCGAGGATTCCATTCGCCTGGCCAGGCTGGCGGTAGAGACCCGGATCTTTCCTCTCTACGAGGTCATCGAGGGTAAATACTACATTACGCGAAAAGTTACCAAACCCAAACCGGTGGAGGAATATCTCAAACTCCAGCGGCGTTTCCGGCACCTCACGGAGGAACACATTCGGGAGATCCAGCAGCGGGTGGATGCGGAATACGAGCGGCTGCTCCGGCTGGCCGAATGTCTCTAACCCTTGACAGAAGGCGAGGAGGCGTTTTAACTTTTATTACGCTGGAGCGGGAATAGCTCAGGTGGTAGAGCGCCACCTTGCCAAGGTGGAGGTCGCGGGTTCGAGTCCCGTTTCCCGCTCCAATTTTCGGGTATGGGTACCGTTCGGGCTGATATTCTCCTTTCCAATCCCCGCCGAAGCGACATAAAACCGCTGAAAGTTACGGCCCTGGTAGATACCGGTGCCCTTCATTTGTGTATTCCCGAGCATGTGTATATCCAGCTGGGGCTTGAGGAATTGGAAAAGCGAGAGGTGGTGCTCGCCAGTGGTGAGCGGCGTATGGTTCCCTATGTAGGGCCGGTGGAGGTTTCCTTTGCCAACCGGCGCTCCTTCTGCGGGGCCTTAGTCATGGGAGACGAGGTGCTTCTCGGGGCCATTCCTCTTGAGGATATGGACCTGGTGATCATTCCTTCGCAAAAAAGGCTTGAGGTAAATCCGGAAAGTCCGAATATTCCTTTAAGTATTGCCAAGTAGAAGGAGAGGGCGGTCATGGAGATCACCTTTTACGGACACGCCACCTTTAAGGTGGTAAGCCCGGGAGGGGTGAAGATCCTGATTGACCCCTGGCTTTCCAATCCCCAGGCCCCGGAGGAGGTGGACCGCGGGCCTTACGACCTGATTCTCATCACCCACGCCCATGGGGATCATCTGGGAGAGGTCCTGGATCTGGCCCGGTCGGCGGCCACCGAGGTGGTCGCCATCCATGAAATTCAGCAGTATCTCCTGTCCCGGGGACTCCCCAGGGTTACGGGTATGAACATCGGGGGAACCTATGAGACCCGGGGGCTTAAGGTTACCATGGTCCAGGCGGTCCACAGTTCCTCCTTTCCGGATGGGGCCTACGGCGGGGAGGCCTGTGGCTTTGTGGTGGAGATGGAAGACGGCCGCAAACTGTATCATGCCGGGGACACCGGTCTCTTTTACGATCTGGCCCTCATCGGAGAGCTCTACCGGCCGGAGGTGGTCTGTCTCCCGATCGGAAGCCACTACGTGATGGGGCCCCGGGAGGCCGCCAAGGCCTGTGAACTTCTGAGACCGGAAGTGGTCATTCCCATGCACTACGGCACCTTTCCCCTCCTTACCGGAAGACCGGAGGAATTCGAGGCGGAACTTTCCGCCCGGGGACTTTCCGTGCTGGTGAAGGTCCTTTCCCCGGGGGAGAGTTTCCGTTACGGGGAATAGACCCTTGGTCCCCACCGTAGCCTTTATCGGAGAGCATAATGTGGGGAAGACCACCCTGATGGAGGGGGTGGTTCGCGTCCTGCGGAGGGAAGGTCTTCGGGTAGGCGTCATAAAATCCACCAAAGAGCCCCGGGGGGAGACGGACAGAGAGGGCACCGATACCTATCGTTTGCGGGAGGCCGGGGCCCATCCGGTGGCCCTCTGGGCCGGAGAGGAATGGGTGTTTTACACGGAGGCCCCCCTTCGGGAGGAGTTCTGGGGGATGATCAGCCGGTATTTTACCTCCTGCGACCTGGTGCTTGCGGAGGGTTTCAAGGGCCTGACCTCGGTTCCCAAGATCGAGGTTCTCCGGAAAGGACATACCCGAAAATTCTGGTTTGAGGAACTTTCGGGGGTGGTGGCTTTGGCGGCGGATTTCCGCCCCCCCACCTCTCTTCCCCTCTTCGATCTGCAGGATTTTTTCGGCCTGGCGGCTTTTATCCGGGAGAGATTCGTAAGGCCGAGGCCTTATCGGGTCTCCCTCCTGGTGGATGGGCAACCGGTGGCCCTCAATCGATATGTAAGGCGGGCGCTTTCGGGACTTCTGCGGGGCTTCCTTGAAAGCCTGAGGGGCGTCCCGGAAAGTCCCGTCCGGATCGAAATTTTTCTAGAAGATTAGAATCTTCACTATCTCCGTGCCAATTTTTCCCTAAATAGCCGATCTTTTAAGTAAGGGTCTGGGTGAGAAAGGAAAATAGATAGAGGGCCACGAAAAGGGAGAAGAGGAAAATGATGAGGAGACGATTTCTGGCCGGAACCAGATTTTCGAATTCGTAACGGCAAAAATAATAAATGAGATAATAACCCGCGATCGCTCCGCAGAAGATGAGAA
>JALWCD010000218.1:15655-20266 GCA_027036915.1 Thermodesulfatator sp.
AAGGAAAGAAGGGTATTCCATCCGAGCTGGCGTCCCAGGGTGGGCAGGAAGTCTCCCACGTTCTCCAGCAGGTATTTCAGACGGTAGACCAGCTCTCCGGTAAAGGCCAGGGGCATGACCACCGGGATCATGGGCGAAAAGCGCCCGAAAAGTTCGTCCTCGTAAAAGACAAAGAGGTAGGAGCCCAGGCGGATGAGTTCGATGAAAAAGAAGGTGGCCAGGGCAAAGAGAAAGGTAAAGGTCATGGTTTTCCCGTAGCCCAGGAGAACTTCCAGGCGAGCAAAATAGGGGCCTTCGGTAATAAAACGGGCTATCTGGGAGCCCATGAGAAAGGGAATGACATAGCCACAGGTTACGTAACGCCCTTTATTGATGATCTGCTCCCTCAGGGGATGACGCAGGTAAAGGGCCGGGGAGTCGTGCGGGCAGAGGATGAGACAGTGGCCGCACACCAGACAGACCAGGTTATTGCGGGCATGATAGGCTCCCAGAAAGACCGGGCAGGGCTTTTTTCCGGGACGGCCGCGGCGACAGGCGAAATCCTTGCAGGAAGCGCATTTCCGAAGGTCGGCCCGGAACTCCGTGAGGGCCATGGTGGCCGCCGAACCGATAATCTTCCCCAAGGGGCAGAGATAGCGACACCAGGTGTAGCCCCGGTAAAGGAGGCCCATGAGGGTGGCTCCGGCCACGATGCTGAGAAGAAGAAGGGCGGTAAGAAAGGGGGAATTTTTCATATCCGTTACGGTTTCGGCCCAGATGATGAAGAAGAAGCCGGCGGTGGCCAGGTGAAGTCCTTTGCAGGTAAGCCATTTTGAAGGGGGTTTCAGGCGAGAAAAACCCAGGTTCTGAAGCAGACGGGCCAGGCCGGGGAAGGGACAGAAGGCGCACCACATTCGCCCCACGAAGAACCAGGAAAGGACCACACTCGTCCACCACACCCCCCAGGCCAGAAAAAGCATCACGTTTCGGTGAGGGTCCTGCGGCCCGAACAGTCCCAGAAGGATCAGGCCCAGGAAAGCCAGGTCGCCGAAGGTCCGGATCCAGGCAAAATAAGCCCGGTTATAAAAGAAACGCTTGAGCCGGGGAAAGAGCTCAAAGAGGTTGAGACGCCCGTCCTCCAGATCCAGGACGAAAAGGGTGCGAAGTATCTGTTTCCATTTTTGCATGAAAAACATTTTAACCTGAAAAGGAGAGACTTAACAAAAGGGGGTTCCGGGAGTATTTTCTCCCGGAGCGGAGGGAAGGGTAAACCATGTCTCAAGACGCCAAAAGAGAGCCTTATTATGTTACGGAGGCCGTTTTCCGGGAGGGGTTTCCTGGGATCCATGTGGAATCCACCTTTCCCATCCGTCCCCGGAGTTATGTGCTGGTGGGGCTTTCCGAGGATCGCCGGGAGGTTCTTAAAACCCTCTCCCGGAGCGTTCCCCTGCCTTTAGAGCCCGGGACTCTTCCCCGGGTCCTGCGGATGGCTAACCGCCGGGAGATTCGACAGTATCGGGAGAACCTGGAGTTCGAGAAACGGGCCGAGGGCTACTGCCGCCAGTTTGCCGCGGATCTCGGCCTGGAGATGAAGCTGGTAAGGGTGGAGCGCTTTTTTGACCGCAGCAAGGTGGTCTTTTACTATACGGCCGAAGGGCGTATCGATTTTCGGGAACTGGTGAAACAACTGGTGCGGGCCTTAAGAACCCGGATCGAAATGCGCCAGATCGGGGTGAGGAACGAGACCGCCATGTGCGGAGGGCTGGCGGCCTGCGGGCGCGAACTCTGCTGTGCGGCTTTTCTCAAACAGTTTGCTCCCATTTCCATCAAGATGGCCAAGGAACAGAGCCTGCCTCTGGATCCGGACAAGATTTCCGGGCTCTGCGGTCGGCTTCTCTGCTGCCTGCTTTACGAGTATCAGGTTTATCAGGAGCTTTCGCAAAGTCTCCCCAAGATAGGCAAGAAGATTCAGACCCCGGCCGGCTCCTGCCGGGTGGTGCGCTACAATATCTTTCGACAGACCGTGGTTCTTGAGAACCAGGAAGGGCGGGAGGTCGAGATCCCGGCCGAGGAACTGCGCGAAATCCTTTCGCAAGGGGTGGAAGCCTGATGGCCTACTACATTACGACCCCCATCTATTACGTGAACGCCGAGCCTCACCTGGGACACGCCTACACCACGGTGGTGGCCGATGTGGTGGCCCGTCTGAAACGCCTCAAGGGCGAGGAGGTCTTTTTCCTCACCGGCACCGATGAACACGGAGACAAGATCGTACGGGCCGCGGAAAAGGCTGGCCTTAACCCCAAAGAATACGTGGATCGGATAGCTGCCAAATTCCGGGAGACCTGGCCCCTCCTTCACATTGAATATTCCCGGTTCATTCGGACCACCGATCCCTATCATAAAAAGGTGGTCCAGCTGGTCCTGCAGAGGCTCTATGAAAAGGGGGACATCTCCTTCGGGGAATACGAGGGACTCTACTGCTTCGGTTGTGAGAGGTTCCTGACCCCCAAAGAGCTACTGGACGGTCTTTGTCCGGATCACAAAAGCCCTCCGACTCCCCTCAGGGAGAGCAACTATTTCTTTGATCTCCCCCGATATCAGGACTGGCTAATCGATCATCTTCGGAAGCATCCGGATTTCATCAATCCTCCGGGATATCGGGAAGAGGTCCTGGGGCTTCTCCGGGAGGATCTCGGGCCCCTGTGTATCTCCCGCCCCAAGAGTCGCCTTTCCTGGGGCATCGAGTTCCCCTTCGATCGGAACTACGTGACCTATGTCTGGTTTGACGCCCTTCTGAATTACCTTTCCGGGATAGGTTATCCCGAGGATCCGGCCTGGAAGAAGTGGTGGTCGGTAGCGGAACATGTGATCGCCAAGGACATTTTAAAGCCTCATGCCGTTTATTGGCCCATCATGCTCCGGGCCCTGGGGCTTCCGGTCTACCGGCGGCTTCACGTGCACGGCTACTGGAATCTCAACCAGGCCAAGATGTCCAAGAGCCTGGGGAATGTGGTGCGCCCTCAGGATCTGGTAGCCCGCTACGGGGCCGACCGGGTGCGCTATTTCCTTTTGAGAGAGATGGCCTTCGGGCAGGACGCGGAGTTCAGCGAGGAGGCCCTGATCGTTCGAACCAACGCGGAGCTGGCCAACGACTTCGGAAACCTGGTCTTCCGCACCCTCTCCATGGTCAAAAAGTATTTCGGCGGAAGGGTTCCCGGGCCCGGAGAGGAAACCCCGGAAGACCTCACCCTGCGGGACCGTCTCCTTTCGGCGGTGAGGAGCTATCTTTCCGAGATGGAGGCCTTCCGCTTCCATCGAGCCCTTGTGACCCTCAACGAGGCCGTGGCCGCGGCCAACCAGTATGTGGACCGCCAAGCCCCCTGGGAGCTGAAAAAGAGGGGTGAGACCGAGCGGCTTTCACGGGTGCTCTATACCCTCCTTGAAAGCCTGCGGGTGCTGGCGGTGGTCCTGTGGCCGGTCATGCCGAAGGCCATGGAACTTTTATTGCGCAACCTGGGACTTGCCCCGGAAGAGGAACTCCATCTCGAGCGGGCCCTCTCCTGGGGGAGACTCTCCCCTGGAGGAGCTACGGAAAAGGGGCGGGTCCTTTTTCCCCGGCTGGAGAAGCCCGGCTTCGCTCAGGAAGAAGCCCGCGAGGAGGCCGAAATGGAGGAGAAGCTTTACCCCATTGAGGAATTCAAGAAGTGGGATTTACGGGTGGCCGAAGTGGTGGCCGCGGAACGGGTGCCGGGCACCGATCGGCTCCTCATGCTTAAGGTGAGGTGCCCGGAGGAACGCACCGTGGTGGCCGGCATAGCGGAATACTATCGTCCCGAGGACCTGGTCGGTAAGAAAGTGGTCCTGGTGGCCAACCTCAAGCCGGCCAGGATCCGTGGGGTGGTCTCTCAGGGCATGATCCTGGCCGCCAGGGATAAGGGGGGCCTCAAGCTCCTTGTCCCCGAGGGAGAGGTCTCCCCGGGAGCGGAGGTGGGCTAATGGAAGGGAAGAACCTTTCGGAGCTTTTGTTGCGGACCCTAAGGCTCTATCACGAGCCGGTGGCGGTTTATTTTCTGGAGGATACTTATCCGGAGGGCCTGGTTCGCCCTAGGAATCGGCTTTCTATCTGTCAGATAGTGGCCCATGTGCGCGAGGTGGGCGAGGGAGTACTCCTTACTCCGGAGGGACTACACTGCCAGACCGCGGCCTTTGTGTGCGGCTTTCCTTTCAGGGAAGAGCGGGTCAAGAAGACTCTTTACAAGTTCCTTAAGCCCGAGGCCGCCGAGCAACTCTACGCTGAAAGGCCCCGTCTTCCCGGGGGAAAGTTCCGGGCCCTGGCTTTTCGCCCCCTGGAACAGATTGAAGAAGCCCCGGAGGTGGTCCTTCTGGTGGTGGATGCCCTTCAGGCCGCGCATCTTCTGGACTTCTATCTCCTGGGGTCCGGAATATCTGAGCTTCCGCTGACCCATTACCCCAACGCCGCGGTCTGCGGGAGCATGGTCAAGGCCTATCTTTCGGGGAAACCGGTTTTGAGTCTGCCGTGCCCCGGGGCCTTCTCCTCCGGCAAGATGGATCGCGGAGAGATCTTTCTGGCCTTTCCGCGCGCGGCCTGAAGGGCATCCACCACCAGAA